>JBFEPU010000019.1:0-18141 GCA_041549915.1 Anaerolineae bacterium
CCGGTAAAAGTCCCATTGGTGGATTACATGATACAGACGAGCACCGGCCAAGCCCAGAATCAGGCACAAGAGAAGACCATTCCAGACGTGTTCTGGATCTGCGCCTCGCCGCTTGGCCTCACGCTCGGCCACCCAAGCACCGATTATGGCACATCCCACAATGATAATGCCGTACCAGGCAACGGCAATGGGACCTATACGAAAAGCGATCCTTGGACCCTCCAATTCTTCCTCCTCAGTCTAGCGGTAAGCATTCACCGCTGTGCCTGCAAAGAACGCGGAGACCAGGCATGTGGTTCACCTACCTGCGAATGCCATGCCTCAACACGTTGACATCGAAACTGACAAAGCCCAGGTAGGACAACAGCTGTGTGCTTCGATTCAGGAGTTCTCTCTGTCAGATCAGGGTATTCGGTGTTCTGAGCGGTGAGCCGTTTCTTCCCGTGATCTGGCCTCCCACCAGCTACTCAGCGTGCACCTGCTCAAAGTCTCCATCCCGTACCTGGAAGATATAGATCCGCTGTTCCTCCAGATCCCCTACTGCATTGTAGCTGACGCGGCCAACCAGAGTCTCAAGATCCAGGTTGCGAATCGCTTCCGCTACCTGGGCTGCGTTGAAGCTCCCCGCCTTCTTGATGCCTTCGGCAATTACTTGCATGGCGCTGTAGCCGGCAACACTGTAGGTTCCCGGATTGCGCGCTTCCAGCTCCTGGTATTCCCTCCACCAGTTGGAATCCGCGGCTAGCTTGGAGTCAGGGGTAATGCCGCTAACATACGCACCCTCCGCAGCCGGGCCCGCACCATCGATGAACTCGTAGAGGAAACACCCGTCGCTAGCCATGAAGGGTACGGTGACGCCTGCCTCACGCAACTCTGGCAGCAGTATATATCCCTCCGTCTCATAGCCAGCGAGGAAGACCGCATCGGGTTGCACCGACCTGATCTGCGCCACAGCCTCGGCTTGGGTGGGCGCACCCTCGGTGATTTCAATGACAACTGCGGGCTCGGCACCCAATTCCCTCAACGCATTCACCATCTGGCTGCGCAGCCCACGCCCGTATTCGTTGTCCGCGTGAACCACAGCGATGCGCTTGACTCCCAACTTCTCTACCAGGAATCGCGCATCCACAGGTCCCTGTGCGGCATCGGTCGCATTCACCCGGAAGAAGTTGGTGTACCCCTTCTGGGTGAGGCTGACATCGCTCGCGGTTGGAGTGACAACCACCAGTGGCAGATCCTTATAGAGTTCCATGGCTGCCAGGGACTGCCCGCTATTGTAGTGACCAACGATCCCGATGACCCTGCTCCCTAATCGTATGGCAGATTGGATCTCCTGCGCCACCGTGACAGCTACGTCCGAATCGGCCTCATCATCCATAGCCAGTACTTTAACTCTGTAACCGAGCAGACCACCTGCCGCGTTGAGACGCTCCGCCATCAGGCGTACGCCTCCCACAACCGTCTGTCCGCCGTCAGCCTGCCAACCAGAGAGCGGCGCTGCCACGTAGATGATCACTTCGCCCTCGGGCTGCGGAGCTCTGCACGCCGCAAGTAGACAGATCACCAGGACAAGGATCGCCTGCCGCCGAAGCGATGGCAACACTCCGTCTCGCCCCGCTGACAGCGGGACTGCGACCCGCCCCGATGATGGCGGGACTCCGCCTCCGGAGCTGGTTCTACCCTCCAAAGCTGTTCTTCTCACGTGTTATCGACCTCCCAGACAAATCGCCGAGCATCCCGCCGTCCGGGCAGTACAGGCTGGACATCCGCTGCCGTATTTCGCCTGGCCCGGCCCCAGCCCGATCCGGAATGCTGCCTCCGGCCCGTCACAATGACCTGCCTCGCCCCCATTGTAGGCAACCAATGGATGCTAGGTCGAGGAGCCATACACTTCATCCAATGTTTCGTGCAGGGACTGCAGGGCCGCCACTTGATCTCCAATATCGTCCCGCAAGCGCTGCGCGCGGCCCGAGTCGATATCCTTGGCGCTGATAAGCTGCAGCTGCGAATACACGGTTCCCAGAGAAGTCAGCGTCGTTTCAAGCTGATACTCAGCTTTCTCCATCATGTTTTGGAGCTTTTGCAGATTGGTGAGCTGTTTCTCTTTGGTGGCAATCGTCTCTAGTAGCTGCTGTTGCACGGCCTCGTCATCTTCACGCTCCAACCGAGAACGCAGACCAACTATCTCACGGGGCACTTCGCGTCGGTCCTGCAGCAGTGTGCGATCGTTATGGTAGACATCCAGCCGCTTGGCCAGACCAAAGACGTTGGCTACCCAGTCGGCAATCCCTGCCGTTGTCTGGCGAAGATGATCTCTTAGCACACCTACATCGGTCCTGCGCACAAGCTCCTCAATCCGTTGGCGATACTCTAGCGCCTTCTCCACACGCTGGCGGTACTCTGGCGAACGGATCTCCTGCGGATTAAATTCCTGGCGCAACATGCCAGCCACTATCTCACGGCCTGTCATCTCGTCCGTGATGCTAGTGTACACAACCAGGGCCTCGCCAACAAAGCCGAATACAAGCCAGTACCACCGCTGCCACCAGGGAAAGGGCTGAGGAAAGAGAGCCACCAGGACAATCGTCATGGCGATGACCACAGCGCTTTCCAACCGAAAGAAAGCGTGAGCGATGATCGCTCTGGTTACACGCTGTTTCAGCTCATTCCCCCTCTTGGTCATGCCTGGCTCCTTGACAAGTCCTAAGGATTCTTGACGAGACGTTTGAAACCCTTGCGGTTCTCTAGAAGTAAGTCGAGAGCACCTTGTACAACTGGCGGATTGTTTCTGGGGTGCCCGGCCGCGTTTGACCACCTGTTGCCGCTGAGATCTCCTCCAGTGTGTCCATATCCGCGTCGCGGCCATATGCCACACAGAACACCACGATGGGCAGCCCTGATTCACTGCTGCGCCGCAACTTGGAGGTGAGCTCCCTCAATCTGATCCGGGAGTTGTTCTCCTTGCCATCGGTCATGACGACAATGGCGTTGATGCGTTCGCTGTCCTGCAGCTCTTGCAGCCTGATATGAGCTATGTCGACGGCATCGAGGAGCGCTGTATCTCCTCCAGCGCTCAGAGCAGCGATCGTCGAGCGCAGCACTCCGCGGTTTGTGGCCAGCTCGTTCAAAGGCACCTCCTCCACCGCCCGGGAGGAGAAGACGATCAACCCAACTCGTTCCTGTTCTGCCCTGATCTGGTCCAGGAAGGTCAGGAAAGCCTCTTGAGCTTGTTCAAGCTTCTCCCCCTGCATGCTACCCGACACGTCGGCCACCAGATACACGT
Source organism: Anaerolineae bacterium (assembly GCA_041549915.1). Classification (GTDB taxonomy): domain Bacteria; phylum Chloroflexota; class Anaerolineae; order UBA2200; family UBA2200; genus JBFEPU01. The sequence continues at coordinate 3,284 of JBFEPU010000019.1, forward strand.
TAGTTTTCCGCTTGGTGTATTGCCACACCTCACGCACTACCTGGATGACCGCAGGACTGGGGATCTGCAGTGTCGTCTTGGGTTGCGCTGGATCTACCCCATTCTCGGCCGTGATCGGTGATTCGGAGGAATCTAGCGGAATGCTCAGGTCCGTTGGCCGGTAGCCGTTGGTCAGAACCAGCATCTGAGCATCAGCCGACAGCAAAAAGTCGCTGAAGCTCCGGCAGGCCTGCCGCAGCTCGGCGGTGGTGTCAGGCCGCTCCAGGAAGACAAGCGGATGGTCCTTCCACATAGTGCCTTCGATTGGATAGATGGCTACCAGCTTCTCCCTGTTCTGTTGGTTGTACCGGATGACCAGTTGCTCCTGGACGACAAAGGCATCGAGATAGGCGCGTCCCCTCTCCTCTACCTGCTGTATGACGGCCAGCTCACCTTCGCCGTAGTAGCGTACCGTCTTCTCCAAGGCAGCCACATAGGCCAGCGTCTGTTCAGCCGTAGCGTCATCCACTGTCAAGCCGCGAGTCTTGCCCGTACCAGCATAGAACGTGGCCAGTGTTGCTAGCAGGCCGCTGGCCGAAGAGGTAGACGGATGGCTCCATTTGAAATTCGGGTTGGTGCGCGCGGCGTCAAGAAGGTTGGCCCAGCCGATAGCCCTGTCGGGATAGCCCATGGAGCGAGCGATATCCTCCCACATCGCAACAACCACCGGGCTGACAGCAAAGCGCGTAGTCTGTCCCAGGATCGAGGTTTCTGACACCTGCTGTTCCTGCCAGCCAAGTTCCAGCTGTGAGAGCCACACCGACGAATCAGGGGATAGAGCGTGAAACCGCCCATCCAGGGCTGCATCGATCATGACCTCAGGCTCGAGCTGGCTGGTGACTACCTCAATCCGCTTGCCGGAGGGAGTCCGCGGCCGCCCTGAGTTGTAGCGTTTGACCAGTTCCTCGAAAAGCGCCCGCTTCTCCGGAGAGTAGGCAACTTCCAGAGCTATTCTGTTCTCACCACGGATATCGCGCTGCGCAACCTGGTAGATCAGATAGCAGGGAAGGCACGCGATCAGGACGATCAGCGCACCTGCCGCTAAGCCAATTGCCCACTGGCGAGAGCCGATCCGTTTCACCCGCTGACTCATCGCCATCCTCCTATCGCTGCGCTATGTTGAGGTCAAACCAGCGCAGCAGGGCCAGCAGCACGTCGCGATCTGGAGAACGCATCATGGTGGTACGGGGCACGACGGTCATCGCCCCCTGATCCTGCCACTGCACGAAGAGGCTCCCTTCGTCAGTGACGGGCACCTCTGGGTTCGCCGGCCGGAGCCCCACTTCCACGGCCCGCTGCTGGACTTTCGGCTGCAACAGATATCGTTGGAACTCCAAGGCGGCGTTCTTCTCTAGAGCTGTGGTCTCATCACCCATCCAGACTGTGAATGGGAAATCAAACCAGGTCACATACTTCGGATATACGATCACCAAGGGGTCCTGCCAGCGTGTCTGGATACCCGCCATGTTGACCAACAAATCGCTCTCCAAGAGTTGGCCGCCATCGCCCATAGAGTAGCCGAAGAGCGCCAGGTTCTCCACGGAATAAGCGCCCAGACTGCTAAAGTCCGTCACCGCCCCCATCAGCTCCTTCAACCACTTCTGGAAGTCGGGATCTGTCACATCGGAGACACTGATATCTGTCCTGTCATAGTACTCACCAGCTGCAGCTACCATGGCGGCCAAACCACCCACGTTCCTGCGAGGATTGGGCACAACGAGCTTGAAGTAGCCCCAATCTTGAGACCCGCCCAGTTCCGGCCAGCCGCCCTTGGCAGTGGCTGCATCGTGAACGGCTTGCCAGTCGATTTCGCCGTACTTCGCGCGCAGGACCTCCTCGCGGCTGGAATAGATGCCCCAGGAGAATAGGGAGATAGCGATGGGGCGCGCACGGTACTCGCCTCCCGTCAGGAAGATATCTCGCCCGCGCTGTTCCTTGTAGGTGGCATTCACCAACTCCACCAGGTAGCGGCTATCCGGAATCCACACCGCAGGAATCGGATCCATCTCCCCCCGTTCCCAACGTCCCATGGCAGCCAAGCCATCCATCGGCTCCACGGTAACTTGGATGAGATGTCCCTCGAGCTTGTGCTTCTCTGCGTTGAACTCTTTCGCAGCTGCCTGCACGAACGGTTCCACCGGCAGCGCACAGACGATGCGCACCTGGAGTGTCTCCGGTTGCTCGATCAGAGGCTGCACGCCGCCTGCACGCTGGATGACAAGTGAGATACCCACGATGGCCACAGCCAGCAGCACGACGATGAAAAACACCCAACGCGTTCTGTTCATATTTCCATCTCCGAAAACTGTACACTCGTCAATTGGGACGAACTGTCCTGTCAAGCAGGACGGACTGACCTGTCAAGCAGGACGAACTGCCCCATCAGGCTAGGTAAAATGCCTCAGTCCCTCAGCGCGTCCGTTGGAGCACCCGAGTCACGGTGTTGCAGGGTGAACCCGAGCAGTGCATACACCCATCAACCCACCCCGCCCCCAACGGTACATCTGAATCAGCCAGAGCCCTAATACTCCGGCAATCCCTGCAATTCGCAGCTCTGGCTGCGTGCCCTACGTGGACCCGATCCCCACGGTAGGGAGACCTGACACCAGACGAGAGCGAGGAGGAGCAGAGTCCCGTTGACTCTGCTCCGGTCCAGCCTATCCCAGGCCAAGCTTGGCCTTGCGCTCAGCCAGCTGGCGATCAATCGTGTCCTTCTCCAAAGCTTCGGACATCTGGTTGTCCAGTCGCTTGGCGTCGATCTCACCCTGCGCCGTGGCCTTGTCCAGGCGACGCTGCATTTCCTCGCGGATCTCGGCGATGCCCGCCTCCGGCGTGGTAATGCCGCTGACGCCCTCGACGACCTTGTGCGTTAGCTCTTTACTCTTGGCCAGGTCAAGCATGGCCTGTAGTTCCATACGCTCACGCTTGGCCTCTGTCAGCTTGGCTTCCAACTTGAGTTTGGCAGCGAGAAGCTTCTGATATTCAGCTTCCTGTGCTTGGTACTGCTCACGGTACGTATCCGCCATCCGGTCTATCGTATTGTAGCGATACTGCGCGGCTTGGGCCAGGTCCTCTTTACCCTTGGTCAGGAACAAGTCGATGTTGCGATCCAGTTCCTTCGCCTGCCCCTCGTACTGTTGGTACTTGCGCTTCAGTGTCTTCGACTCTCCACCGACAGTGGCTGCCGCGTCCTCGAGGGCCTCAAGGTTGTCCTCGACCTTGCGGATGTACTCATCCACCACAGCCATACTGTTGGCTTTGAGCGCCTGGCTAACGAGGTAGTTCAGGTTAGCCGAAATCAGTGTGCGAATTCTGTCCAGTAGCGATGGCATTTGCTATCCTCCTCAATCTATTCTTTAATCTGTCTCCGTTCCATGTAGCGGAGACTGTACGACAGTGAATATCTGCCCGTCGTGCCCGAGCTAGCCCATGAAGAATCCCTTGCGATGGGAAACCCCCAAGACTTTTTTACAACTCGGGCAGAAGTAGACATAGCGGTTCCCAAACCCTGATTCTGCCCTGCGCACCCACATTGTCTGCAGCTCCTCTGAACAATGAGGGCAGATCGGAGTGACGTCTTCTTTCTCCTCTACATGAATCACAGATCTCAACCTCCTTTTCGTTCCTGCATGCGCGACCCTTCAATCGCTTGGATCTCACTTTTCGTCATCCGCATTGTACTGAGCTGATAGTCGCCTTGCATGACAGGTAACGGACAGGAAGCTGACATTGACTCGGTTGCGCTGAACTAGTCGGGGCTAGCCAGTTTGTAGCCTCTGCCGCGCACCGTGATCAAGTACCGAGGCTCCTCGGGGTTCGGTTCGATCTTATGACGGAGGCGGCTCACCAGCTTCTCGATGCGCGCGTCATCCACCTCATCGATATAGTCCTCTCCCCAAACCGACTCCACGATCTTGTACTTGTCACAGATCTTCTCAAGGTTGCCGTACAACAACAGCAGCAGTTTGTACTCCAGTTCCGTGAGTGTCGGGGCAAGCTCGCCATCCACCCAAACGTCACCAGCTTCTACGTCAACGCGTACGCCTCGAGCGCCACGGCGGCGCACCAGCCGCTGGCGTCGCACGAAACCAGCGAAGAGCCCAGCAAACACCTGGACCTCATCAGCCGCGCCCGGAAGGTCGATGGCTGCCTCGCCTGCTGGCTGAGACGCTGCCTCGACATCAGTCAGGCGTGCCCGGGACTCGGCTGGGATGTCAATCATCCCCTTATCGGTCAGCGAGTCTAGGCCAGAGACGAAATCTTGACCAGTGAGCAAGAGGATCAAAGTCTCTTGCTCCTGGGTGCTCAGATCATTCCAAAGCTTGGCGCACTCGAGACGAACGTTTGCATCGCTGTCCAGCTCCTCTCGAACCCGTTCATAGCCCGCAGCGGCTGGTCGCCAGAGCGCCTCTTCTTTGGCTTCCGCCAAGACACGGCAGGTGGCCTGCAGCAGGGCGGGATGCCCGCCAGCGCACTCCAGCACGAAATCTATGTCTTTCGCCGTGAAATCGACGTCAGCCTCCATGGCCCACCTCTGGACGAGCGTGCGCGCGTCGCCCTCTGCAAGCGGAGCCATATGATCCGTGTGGGCCGCGAACAGCTCGCAGAACTCACCGACCTGCCGCCCACGCCGGATCTCAGCGAGAGGATGGCCCGTTGCGGTCACATAGCAGAGTCGCGACCAGTGCCTGTCCTTGAGTGCGCGCAAACGGACAAAGACTCTCGGCTCGATATCCACGAACACCTCATCGAACTCGTCGAACAGGAGCACGAGCATCCCCGGTTGATGATCCACAAGGGCTTCCAGGCTGTCCTCAAAAGCCAAAGGAAACAGGAACGGGCTGTCGGAGGCAATGACCTTCTCGTAGCCCTGCCGAATGGCAGATCTGACTTCACTGCCACCTTGCCTCGCGTCAAGCAGTTCCAGCACGTTGCGCAAGATGACCTCATAGAAGCCCTGCTCAGTCATCTGAGAGATCAGGTTAAAGTCGACATAGACGAACATATGGCTGTGGGCCGTGGCGCCGAGGTATCTCTCATGCACCACAGGAAGGGACAAAGCGCGCATCACTGTTGACTTGCCGATGTTGCTCACGCCCACGACAGAGCAGCACTCCGCGTCCTGCACACACTCGAAGACGTAAGCAACGTCTTGTTCCCTGTTGATCATGCCCGCATCCAGCTCCTTGGGCGATTCCTTCTCTTTCATCTGGTCTCCAATCACGACAGTCCGCTTAGCACGTCTGGTCAAAAGCCGGGACCAATGGCCGCGTATCCTGAACCCGCCAAGCGATGGCCAAGGCAACCCACGCCGGAACGCTTGCCAGCAAGAGCAGTGGCTCGATCCGCCCCAACGGACCGTACAGCGATAAAGCCAGTGCAGGAGCCACAAAGATCACCAGGTCTATCAGCGCATCGAAAGCCCCAAGAACCGCAGCACAGCGGTCACCAGGCGTGATGTCAGCCATCATCACCGAACTCATCAAGAAGGTCATGCTGCCGCCCAGTCCAAACAGCGCATAGAAGGCCGCTAGACCCTGCAGGTCTCGAGACCATGTCAGGCCAAGGCAGGCCAGTATGATCAGGGGCTGCGCCGCCAAGACAAAGAGCCGCCGCCCCCAACGGTCGGACAACCGCCCGGCCAAGTATGAGCTGATGGTATATGCAGCTGCCTCACTGGCTATGACCAGGCTGATCTGCCAAGGTGCCAGGCCGAGCAGTTGCCCCTTTGTGGGAACAAATGAGGAAAGAATGGGAAACGCGAAATTGTTCACCGCCCCAAACAGAACAAACGCATACACGCGTCGATCCACCATGAGGGACTTTAACTGGCTCCATTGCTCCGCAGAGTGTGCCGTGCTGGTCACCTGTCCTCGCTCGCCCTCAGCAAAGGCGATGATCACACCGGCCAAGAGAGACAGCAGGCCATCTGCTAAGAACGGGACGCGCAATCCCCATAATGACAACCAACCACCGATGGCAGGAGCCACAGCGAATGAGAGCCCCTGACTTGAGCGCAAGATGCCGAAGAAAGCGCCATGCCGGCCCTCTGCAATCTCAGCAGTCAGGCCCAGCAACGCGGGCATGGCGATCGCATCGGCGACCCCTCCTAGTATGCGCAAAAGCAATAGGAATTGCCAGCGCCCAACCACGGCGCACAGCAGCGAACTGATCCCCCCTAAGAAGGCGCCAGCAACAAGAACACGGCGTCGCCCATACCGGTCCGCCAGCAGGCCACTGAAGAACTGCAGCAATACGAGTGTCATGAGCGCAGCAGACAGCGTCGCGGCCATGCCACGAGCATCTGCTCCCAGATCTGCGGCCAGAGCCGGCAGCACTGGCACTCCCACTTGTGTGCTCAAGAACAGGACAAAGCTGGTCAGAGCAATCAAATAGATTGGCACAGGCTGCGGCTCCACGAACAACCGACCAAGGTCCAACGGACAGAACGAGCTTGGAACATAACCTACGTTTTGTCATGCTCGGGCAGCACTGGGTGGCCCCCTGCGGGCAGTTGCTCCGCCACTGTCGTCCACGCTTCACGCAAGCTTTGACGCACCGACGTGGCCCGCTCTCGAAGGCTAGGCGACACAGGCCCGCGAGCCCCGGCCTCGCTTCTTGTCATCGCCTCGAAGATCGCCCAGCGATTGCACTGGAAACAGCGCGCCTGTTCTTGTCGAGTCACATACCCACACACCTGACAGCGGTAAACCGTTTCTTCAGCAAGAGCCGCGTCGAGTCCGGCGCGGTAGACTGCCTCGGCTTTGGCATGCAACCCCACCCGGGAGTACAAATCGCCCAACCGTTCTTTTGCCTCCAGCAACAGTGGCGCCAGCCGCACTGCTTTCTCCAGCTGTGCAGTGCTCTCCTCTTCTTCTCCCGCGACTTGGAGCAGCTTGGACAGCAGGAAGGGATACCGCCCATCCCGGCGATGCCGCGTCATACATTCCCGCACCAGATGGATGGCAGGCCAGACATCCACATCATCTGCGACCACGGCTAGCACTCGCTCCGCGAGTGCCTCAGAGAAACCTACCCACAACCCGCGGCCCCACGCTTCGAGCGCGGTAAGAGGTTGCTGCTGAAGATAGTAAAGATCCCCAAGAGCCACATAGGCCGACACACAGTCGGGATCAAGCTGCAGTGCCAGTTCATAGTCACTAACCGCTTCGCCGTATCGCGCCATGCGAAAGTGTTCCTGTCCATGGCGGGAGAACAGTGCAACCAGTTTCTCCTTGCTCTCACCGGCTTTGACGATGCGCAACTGCTCCAGCGCCTCATGTTCCATTACGGCCTGCCGATAGATTGCATAGAGGTGGTAGTGCGTGTCCAGGTTGCCCGGATCTAGCTCCAAGGCCCGCTGAAACTGAAAGATAGCTGGGCCCATCTGGTCAAGCTGAAAGTGAATCATGCCCAGGCGCAGCGTTGCCGCCAGGTTATCGGCGTCCAGCTGCACCGCGCGCTGGTAATGGTCTCTCGCCTGCTTCCAAGCACCCCGCTGCTCATCCAGCCAGCCCAGGCGCAAGTGGGCCAGGAGATGCAGCGGCTTCAGCTCCTGCCCCCTGTCCCAGAAGATGGCCCTGGAGAACCTGTGCCGAGCCAGCTCATAGGCCCCCTCATCAAAGGCAGCCATACCTTCTCGGAAGCTAGCCTCTGCGTGCCGAGCGCGGAGCGTGAGCAGATCAGACACCGCACCGGCCAGCGATCCGCTCAGCCCACTGCGATCAAGCGGCTCCTCGGTCGAGGTGGTACGAAAGGCTTGGCGCAGCTTGGCCTTTACATTCTGAGTTCCCTTCAACATGCGGCCGGGAGTGTTCCAAAAAGCAAGCACCAAACGCCGTAGCGGCATAAAGACGATGCCAGCGAGAAAACCAAGGAAGAACGCACCCAACAGGATGAGAATGTCCGTCAACAGACCTACGTCCTGCACGGTCCAAGCTCCGCTCTACTCATGATGTCTGCCCCCATCGGCACGGATAGACAGCATCTCTCCTCTGGCGGCCCGCAAATCTTCCACCAACAGTCGCATCCGCCTCTGGTTGTTCCAAACATCACTCTGCATCGTGTAGACTACATCTATACGATCAGGAACTTGTTCTGGTTGCAGCCCCTGACGAAAGGCAAATGCATCCCAAATCGCCACCCCATCAGTGAGTTTGAGCTTCAAGCTCGTGCCGTCACGTCCAATGGATCGACACTCACGGACCTGGACATTCTGGCTGACAAATTTGGGCTGAGGGGTGCCAATACCAAAGGGAGCCAGGCTCTCCACAAGGCTGAGGTTCTCCCAGGTTGCTTCAGCTAGCGGCAAAGCCGCATCAATCCTGAGCACTGGTACGAAATCCTCCTCGACCAGCTCCCGCTCCGCGATGCCAAGCATCCGCTCACGAAATGCGTCAATGTTGTCATTCCTTATGGTGAAGCCTGCAGCTGCAGCATGCCCGCCATGTCTGACCAGCAAGTCCCCGCACTCGTCGAGAGCTCGAGTGACGTGGAAGCCGGGGATGCTGCGCCCGGACCCTCTGCTCTCCTCCTCTTCCACAGCGATCACCAGTGTCGGTCTGTAGAACTCCTCCGTAATGCGGCTGGCGACGAGGCCGGCGATGCCAGCCAGATACGCAGTGCTGGCTAGCACATAGAGCCGCTCCTCCCCCAACGAGCGAACTTCTTCCCGCGCCTGCTCGACCATGGTGTTCATCAACTGCTGGCGTTCCCGGTTCTGTGCGCCCACTTGCTCCGCGAGCGCAGAAGCCTGTCCCACAGAATCCGTCGTTAACAGATTGTAGCTGGCCAGAGCTTCGTCGAGCCGTCCTGCAGCGTTCAAACGTGGGGCCAGCACAAAGCCGATCTTGCCTGCGTCCACCTGTCCAGGCTCCAGCCCCGCCTCCTTCATCATCGCAGCAACCCCCGCTCGATGCGCCTCATTGAGCCTTTTGATCCCCTCACTGACCAGCGCCCGGTTCTCGCCGATCAGAGGCGCCAGATCAGCCACCGTGCCCAACGCTACGAGATCCAGCAGGGCCTCCTCCTGTGGCAGAGCAGCCACCTTGGAGAGCGGCACTTGGCTTTGCGCACGCAGCAACGCTTGCGCCAGCTTGAATGCCAAGCCCACACCGGCAAAGAACTTGAACGGATAGCGATTATCGTCTCTGCGAGGGTTGACAACTGCAATCGCCGGAGGCAGTTTCGTGCCCACGGCGTGATGGTCGGTAATGATCAGGTCTAGACCCAGCGCCTTGGCGTATTCGGCCTCGTCAACAGACCGCACGCCACAATCCACAGTGACGACAACCGTGACGCCTTGACGGGCCAGCTCTGCTAATGCGGGCTTGTTCAGGCCATAACCTTCCTCCATGCGGTTTGGGATGTAGGGGGTTACACGTGCTGCACCCAGAGCATGCAATGTGGGCACTAGCAAGGCCGTAGCTGCCACGCCATCCGCGTCATAGTCACCATAGACGGCGATTGCTTCGCCAGCGCGGATGGCCTGCCGCAGACGGGTGACCGCCTCGTTCATTCCCTTCAGCCGGAAAGGGTCATCCAGGGCGTAACTTCTGGACAGGAATGCCTCCACTTCGTCCTTGGTGCGCATGTTACGATTGTACAGCAACTGCACAACGAGCGGTGCCAAGTCCGGGAAACTGGTCAGATGCTTGGGTGGGGGAGGAGGCAGAACCTCCCAGCGTTTGCGCAATGTAGTCAAGTAGCTGACACCTTTAGGTAGGATCCAGGTGATTATAGGTGAGCCCAATTGAAACTGCAAAGCTATGCGGGCCTTCGGATGTACATAATTCTCACAGTGAGCTTCCAGGGAGCTGGAAACATATTTGCAGACAGACTAGATTCAACCAAGGAGCATTATACTGCACGCAGCACGCCACTGGAGCTTCTGAGGAGCGAGCGAGATGCGCCAAGCCCAACATAGGCTCGACACTCGACACCTATGATTTGACAGCTAACGAGATTTGGCTATAATGGAGATAGAACATATGTTCTACTCTCTTTGGGTGTCTGTCGCTGCTACTGCACGCAGGAAGAGATACCATGGGATCGAAAAAGACCAAACGCCTGGAAATGACGGTTGCCGCCATCCAACGGCGGTGGGGACAAAAAGCGCTACGCAAGCTAGAAGGTTCTGCGATAAAGGTCGAGGTTCCCCATATCTCCACTGGCTTCTCTGCCCTGGATCGGGCATTGGGGATCGGTGGCTTGGCTAAAGGTAGGGTGAGCGAACTTCTGGGCCCTGCTACCTCGGGCAAGACGACGCTAGCGATCAAGTTCTTGGTCCAGGCGCAGGCAAATGGCGGGTGGGTAGGCTATATAGACCACGCCCGTTTCTTTGACCCCGACTATGCCCATCGCTGCGGCCTTGACCTTTCCCGCTTGCTCATCGTTGCCCCCTATGACCTGGAGGAAGCGCTGGCCATGACCGAGGCGCTGGCAGGAAGCGGCGGGCTTTCAGCGCTGGTCTTTGATGGACTGGACATGTTTTGGGCTGATGCAGATGCTACACTGCGGATCGCTGCCTGTCTTGATCGGCTGGTGGCTCCACTGGCCCGTTCGGGCACGGCGATGCTCTTCCTACACGCCCCTTCGGTACGGCACTCCCCGGGGCTCTCTGCCCTCGCCCATCATGCCACCGTGCGGCTGCGCGTCGCGAGAGAGCGCTGGCTGCACCGCCATGGCGACATCCGAGGATATAACGCCAGAGTAGAGATACAGAAGAACCGATTGGGGCCAGCCGGCCGTGTAGTCAGCATCGCTATCAAGTTCAACGGCACGGTGCGTGGCAATGGCTTGTAACAGATGATCGATGGTGATTTCACATGTCCATCCTCTATTGCTGCATCCCCGATTTCGCCTCAGCTCTTATGCAGCGGGGCGATCCTAGCCTACGGCATCGTCCACTTGTCCTTATCGACCCTGAGGAGCGGGTCTTTGCCGCTTCGGCAGAAGCAGCAGCCTGTGGTGTCGTTGTCGGACAGACAGCCAGAGCGGCGGAGGTCCGCTGCCCTGAAGCACATCTGATGGAAACAGATCTAACCCGCTGCCGGGCCGAGTTCGAAACCTTGCTGCAGCTTTTGGAGCACACCAGCCCATGCGTGGAGCCACACGGCTGGGGAGCGGCCTACATAGATCTGGGCAACCTGGCCCAACGTCACGCGGATGGCGTGTCCCTTTGTCAAGAAATCGGGCGGGCTGTGCGGCGTGAGCTAGGAGAACCGCTTCAACCTGCACTGGGTTGGGACAGGACCAAGTTCACCGCCCAGGCGGCTACCAAATGCACCCAGCCAGGACATCTTCGAGCTGTGAACTCGGTGCGAGAGCGTGCCTTTCTACAACCACTGCCAGTGGCTCTGCTGCCACTGGGGTTTGATGCGTTGCAGCGGCTTGGCTTCCTGGGATTGCGCACACTGGGGCAGTACGCCGCGCTGCCACCCGGCGCGGTGTGGCAGCAGTTCGGTCGAGCGGGCAGGCTTGCGCAGCACTGTGCCCGTGGTGAGGATGATCGGCCCGTAGTACCTCGCTCGCAGGAACGACGGCTGGCGGCCCATTGCGAGCTGGAGAATTCACTCGCCGAACAGGAGCATCTGCTGACGGTACTGCGGCACCTGGTCTCCCCGTTGCTGGCAGAGCTGCGAGAGAACCTGCAGGCCTGCGGCCAGATGCGGTTGACTGTGCACTTTGCCGACAACAACGCCCAGGAAAGAGTCCGCACCTTTCTCTTTCCCACAGCTGAGGAGAAACGAGTCCTGTTGGCAATAGAGCACTTGTTAAATCAGATGAGCTGGCAGTCCGGAGCTGAAGCTCTCGAGATCACGTTGGAGAGGATTCAGGACATCGTGGCCAGTCAACTGCCTCTCTTCCCCGGCGAGACCGAGCGGGAGCGCAAACTGCACAAAGTGCAACACTACCTGGCGGCCCGCTTCGGTGCCAACCGGCTGCGGCGGGCAGTGCTGTCACACCCTGGTGCGCCACTGCCGGAGTGGCGCGCCAGCTGGCTGGAGGAGTCATGACACGGTTGTGGCTGCAGGGGGAACAGGTGAAGGTATGGAACAGGGAAGAAACACCAGCCGGATTCAACTGGCAGGGAGAGACCCATCACATCCTAGGCATCTGTAATTGCTGGCGGATCCACACCCGCTGGTGGGAACCAGAACATGCCATCTGGAGGGAGTATTGGAAGGTGGTGACGGATGTGGGACTGCTATGTCTGATTTATGAGGATCTACCATCCGGCGGTTGGTTCTTGTCAAGGATCTATGACTGACGAATGGGCCATCATCGTGCAAGGACATCAGCCAAGGACACTGCCGGAAGAGTACGTTGAATTACATTGCCACAGCTACTTCTCCTTGCTTGATGGTGCCTCGTCGCCTGAGGCACTAGTTGAACGGGCAGCAGCACTGAGCTACCGCTCGCTCGCCCTCACGGATCACGATGGCTTGTACGGTGCAGTGCGCTTTTGGCAAGCTGCAAGAGAGTACGGGATCAAGCCTATCGTTGGGGCCGAGCTGACGCTGGCGGACGGCCAGCACCTGACGCTGCTGGCAGAGACACAAAGCGGCTATGCCAACCTCTGTAGGCTGATCAGCACTGGACAATTGGCGGGACAGAAGGGACAGCCCAGGCTGACCCTGGACACCCTGGCCGAGCACGCCCAAGGCTTACTCTGCCTCTCCGGTTGTCGCGAAGGAGCCGTGGCCTCGTCTCTGTTGGCCAAAGACAAGGAAGGTGCACTCTCTGCCGCTGCCTGCCTGCGTGAGGTCTTTGCTGACCGTTTTTGGATCGAAATGCACCGTCACTACCTACCAACGGACTCCCAACTGAACTCAGAACTGGTGGCCTTGGCACGTCGGCTGGACGTCAGCTGGGTAGCAACGAACAACGTGCACTACGCCGAACGGAAGGGCCAACGTCTACATGACGTCCTGACTTGTATCCACCACCACGCCACCCTTCCCGAGGCGCTAGCAGCAGGGCTGCTGCATCCCAACTCAGAGCTCTTTCTGAAATCACCGCAGGAGATGACCTCCCTCTTCGCCGACCTGCCCCAGGCAATAAACAGCACCTGCCAGATCGCCGAACGCTGTGACGTCAATCTCGACTTTTCCAAGCAACAGCTGCCCTCCTTTCCCATACCCGAAGGGCATACCGCTTTGAGCTACCTGCAAGCGCTGTGTGAGAAAGGGCTACGGCACAAGTTCGACCCCATTACCCCACAAGCTCAGGCACAACTGGTCCATGAACTGACGGTTATCGAGCACACGGGGTTGGCTGGCTACTTCCTCGTTGTCTGGGACATTGTGCGCTTTGCCCGCTCCCAGGGCATCCGCTGTCAAGGAAGGGGCTCGGCCGCCAACTCGCTGGTCGCCTACCTCTTGGACATCACCCCCGTGGATCCGCTGCGCCACAATCTGCTCTTCGAACGCTTCCTCAGCGAGGGGACACACACTATGCCGGACATTGACATCGATTTCGCTGCAGATCGCAGGGAAGAGGTTATCCAGTACGTATACGAGCGCTATGGCCAGGAGCACGTGGCGATGGTGTGCAACGTGGTTACGTATCGCGCTCGTTCTGCACTGCGCGACGTGGCCAAAGCGCTGGCCTTTCCGGCGGATGTCATTGACCGCGCGGCAAAGGCCCTCGATACTCGCTCCACTGCCTCGGCCGCGGAGCAAATCCTACACAGTGATAGCCTGGGAGTTATCGATGAGCCTGACACCTCACCACGACGCAAAGAAGGGGAGCCAGGTAACTGCAGCGTGGCCACGCAGCAGCACGAAGCGGGCTCGTATGCACAGCCGGCCGTATTCAGAGCCGAAGCCGAGCCCGGCCAATCCCCCTCCCTTCCCTGGCAGATTCTGTCCAGGCTATTGGCTGACATGGATGGTGTCCCTCGCCACCTCTCCATACACGTGGGTGGGATGCTCATCACTGCAGCACCACTGGTAGAGATCGTGCCGGTTGAACGGGCAACGATGCCAGGCCGGGTGGTAGTGCAGTGGGACAAAGACAGCGTCGAGGACGCCGGACTGATCAAAATCGACCTGCTCTCGCTCCGTACGCTGGACGCGATCGAAGAGGCGCTGCACAATATCCGGGAGCAGCGAGGGATTGACCTCGACCTGGCCCAGCTGCCTTTGGACGATCCTACCATCTACGACATGCTGCAGAGAGCCGACACCATCGGCTGTTTCCAGGTGGAAAGCCGCGCCCAGGCACAGATGCTGCCCCGGCTGAAGCCGGAGACCTTCGAAGACATCATCATCGAGGTGGCCCTGGTGAGGCCAGGCCCGATCCAGGGTCATATGGTGCATCCCTACCTGCGCCGGCGCCAAGGACTGGAGCCAGTGAACTATGCTCACCCGGCGTTGGAGCCAGCGTTGGCGGAGACATTGGGAGTCATCATATTTCAGGAGCAGGTGATCCGAGTGGCGGTGACTATCGCTGGTTTCCACCCAGCAGAGGCCGATCAGCTGCGCCGGGCGATGAGCCGCAGCCGTTCACAAGAGGCGATGGCCACGCTGCGGAAGCGCTTTGTGGCTGGGGCACGGTCCAACGGTGTGGACGAGGAGATTGCAGCGGAGGTCTTTCGGCAACTGGCTGGCTTTGCCGAGTTCGGTTTCTGCAAGTCGCACGCCGCTGCCTTCGCCCTCGTAGCCTACCACACGTTGTACCTTAAACTGCACTTCCCAGCCGAGTACTACTGCGGACTGCTCAACCACCAGCCGATGGGCTTTTACACCCCTGAGGTGCTAATGAGTGACGCCCAAAGGCATGGTGTGCCCGTTCTGCGGCCGGATGTCAACCGC
>JBFEPU010000020.1:0-17904 GCA_041549915.1 Anaerolineae bacterium
AGCAGTGACGAATCAAAACTGAGCATCAATACGTTCATACTGGAGTGCGACCGGCTGTGGACAATAGCACGGCTTCGGTCTGCTCGACCATGTGCTGCGGGTTGAACTTGCCGAGAGTGTCTCTGCCGTTGCGCACCATGTTCATCCGCTCGGCAGGACTGCCCAGCATGCGCAAGAGCGCTCGCAGCAGCGCCCCAGTATCGCGTGTTGGAATGAGCAGGCCATTGTGACCGTGTTCGACAATCTCACCACTGCCCCCTGCGTTGGTGGCAATCACCGGCAGCCCGGCTGCCATCGCTTCTAGCAGCACGTGTGGCAGCCCCTCGTAAGTGGAATTGAGCACAAAGAGATCGCTCGCCCGCAGGTAGGCAGGCACTCGTTCCTTTGCTACCGTGCCCGAAAAGTGCACCCGCTCATCCACACAGAGTCTCTGCGCCAGCCTCACCAAATCGGCACGCGCGGGGCCATCGCCCACCACGATCAGGCCCAAATTGGGCAATTCAGGGAGAACCCGAATCAAGCCGTCCACGCCCTTCCACCGGGTCAAACGACACACGGTGATCATCTTGTGCTCCACCGGCAGGTTGACTGCAGCAGCTGGCACCTCGTTGGCAGCCGCCTGGAACGCGTTGTAGATGACTGTGATCCGCGCTGCCGGTAGGCCCCAGTGCTTCACCAGGGCGTCCTTGAGGTACTGACTGGGCACGATAATATGGAGCATGTGGCGATAGCTAAAACTGCGGCGCCAGCGAAGTAGCTCCACCTTGAATGCGTAGCGTTTCGCCTGAAAGTCCTCAAAGCTGTCCACAGTCCAGCCCTTGTCCCTGGCTCGCTCCCAGGCCAGATCACCTACGACCTTTGCCACCATGGGCTTGCGCAGGATGGTTCCAGCCAGTACAGATTCTGTGACCAGCCCGTTCGCATAGATGACGTCCTTGCCGCGACCGTTGGCGATAATCGTCGAGACTGTCCGAAGAATCCGACGCCATTGTGGGGGCGCGAGAGAGACACGGACGACCTCGAAACGGTAGTTGCTGTCGAACGGGTGGAAGCTGGGCACACTGTATGTCAAAACGGTGACTCGGTGCCCTCGCTCGCTCAGCTGCTCCGCCACGTAGGGCACATAGGTGGCAGGCCCTCCTACGTCCGGCGGGAATATGTCGCTGGTTATCAGTATGCGCATCTACGCCCTGCTGGCAAGCTGCTGAAAGACCTGCTCGTACTGTGACACGATACGCTCCAGGGCGAAATCCGCAGCACGGTGCGGGCCGTTTGTGGATAGCTTGCGTCGCAACTCCGCATCCCGCAGTACACGAAGCAGAGCTTCTGCAAGGGCAGCCTCGTCTGCAGGTGGCACCAATACGCCGGTCAACCCATCGCTAACGATCTCTTCCGGCCCAACCGGACAGCGTGTGGCAACCACAGGCACTCCCAGGGCCAACGCTTCGACCAGCACGATGCCGAATCCCTCATACAGCGAAGAGAGCGCAAACACAGTTGCCCTGCGCATGTAGTTGTACGGATTGGCCTGAAAGCCAACCAGTGCTACATCGTCGGAGAGATCCAGGCTCGTGATAAGTTCTTCCAGCTCTCTACGCTGCGGCCCTTGGCCCAGTATGATAAGCTTGCAGGGTAGTGCGTTGCGCACGGCGGCAAACGCGCGGATGAGATAGCCAAAGCCCTTCTGAGGATGCAGGCGACCCACAGCTACTACTACTGGCAGCTCCAAACCAAACCAGGGGTGCTCCATTCCTGCGCCGCCCAGGGTAGTGATGCGGGCAATGTCCACCGGGTTCGGGATGACCTGCAGCTTGTGCTCGCTGATGCCGTAGAGGGATGTTAGCTCAGTGCCTATGCCTTCAGAGATGGTGGTTACCAGGTCAGCCTGTGGATAGAGGTGTCTCAACGACCATCCCTTGATCCGGGTGCCGCCGAACAGAGCGAACTCTGCACTGGGCAGGTTCTGTTCGTTAAGGATCAGGCAGGCCTGGCTGCCGGCCAGGCGGTGCGCCAGCACTGCTACCATGTTGGCATAACGGAGCACGCTGAAGACGAGGGACGGGCACTGTTGGCGCAGGAGCTTGGCCAATCGCCACACGAGACGAATGTCGTACCTGTTCCGTCCCTGCAAGTTCAGGACCGGGATGTCATCGGGAATCTGCTGCCGGAAGCCACCGCGCGGTTCGAAGAGTGCCAACGAGACGTTGAACCGCGAGCGGTTCATGCCACAGAGAAGGTCGACGGTCGCCCTCTCGGCTCCGCCGCCAGCCAACGACGGCAACACAACCAGCAGCCCGGGTCGGCCGCTCCTAGGTGTTTCCTTCCCTGGCCGCAATCGTTGGCCCTCCCGCCTGGTCCCACACAGCGATCCCTATCCCGCAACTGCGTGCAGCATGGCCAAAGTCACGGCCAGGCCCGTGGCCGCCAGACTCCAAAGGCGTCGCCCACGCCAGCCCAACAACACAAAGGCAAACCACATTACCGTGTAGAACAGCCAGGCCAGCAACTGCCAGGATTCTGCGCTCGTCCAACTCCAAGCGACACCCCGCGTGTACTGCCCGCCGGCAGCGGTTATCAGCAGGGAGGCAGTCAGCAGCGAGAGCCCGGGAAGGAGGGCGTGCTGTCCCGAGCTGTCACCAGACACTACCATGGTGTGCGATGTTTCGCCCTGCGTCTGTGCCTGCAGCCGTTCCTGTCCCACGGTCACCAGGTGTGCCAGTGCCATGCTACCTGCTTGGACGAACGCGCCGCAGGCGAGAGCGAGCGCGACCCGCGAAGCCAACCACCACACTGGTTGCCCCCGATCGACCATGGAAGGGGTGCGCTCAGCCGCCCACCGAGCCATTCCCCAGATCGCGAGGGCCACGACGACAGCGTAGACAAGTGGAGATCCCCACTTGGACTCATGGCCGTTCTTGTTCAGAAGATGCCACAGAATAGCGCCGGCTGCTGAGGCGATAATCGTCTCCCCGGGTGCAAGCAGTGGCCAACCAGCCTCTTGGATGGCGGAGATGGCCAAACTGCCCGTCAGGCACAGGAATGCGAGAACGACCACCAGCCTCTCCGCAGCACGCCAGCGAGTGCCCACAAGGTTGAGTGCTGCACTCCCCGCGAGGCACACAGCAGCGGCAAGGATAAGATGCGTTTCACTGAGAGGCATGGACATCGCGCCGTGTCACCTGGACTGGGTGCTTTGCACGTCCAAAGCCAAAGTGGTGGCGATGCTTTGCACGAGATCCCCCAACCAAGCTGGAGTTGTATCTCCAGCTCTACCACTTGTGAAATGGAGATGAGCTTCGCCCTCTGCAAAGTGTGCCACAACCCAAAGGCGGCGCAGTTGCTGTCCAGCGCTGAGAGACATCCCCGCGAGTGCCAGGATCGCGCCAGTGAAGATGATTGCCAGGCCAGGATCCCGGCCAAATCGAATGACTGCATACCGCTGGGGCTCGAACATATAGCGATCCCCAGCGATCTCAACCAACTCCTTGGAGGTAAACAGGTGTTGGTAGAAGGGTGATGTGTCACTGCCTCGGAACGCTTCGACTTGGAAAGCTGGTGCCGCTTCTCCTGATCGAGGGGGACTGTAGATCAGGCGCAGGGAAAGGTCGCGAGTGGGCACAATCACGTACTGTTCGTTTGGCTTTTGCTCGAATCGGCGGCCGAGCTGCCTGCCGAACCGGAGATCCAATACGACCAGGTAGCGAGGGCTTTCATCCTCCCGAAAGCGGAGTTCCACCTGGGTGAACCGTGCCGCTCCGGTTTGTGGTGTCTGCAGTGCCATATTTCGTCCTTCGCTATCCTGAGCGTGGACGAGCAGCACTGGCTCCGTGGACGTTGGGTAGAACCAGAGACCGCCAAACGAGGCCGGGGCATCATCGCGAAGAGTTGTCTGGCCGACTCTTTGATCTTCGCGCAGGAAGATCAATTCCGTTCGCTCATCGTACCGATCACCACTGCTGAGGCCATCATTCCCCTCGCTGACCTCTGCACGGAGAGCCAGGCCTGTCCCGCGGCCTACAGGGCGAACCTGTCCAGGGCGTAGGGTGACATCCTCTTCCCACCACGCTGTGCGCTCGCTCAGAGCCAGTCCTCCTATCGTCAGCAGCAGTCCGATGTATGCCAGAGCGACAAAGAGGACGAAACGGTCAGCATAGAGCCAGTCGCCACTGCTGCCTGCGAGCAGCCGATAGCGGTGAGCGCGCAAGGCTTCCTTGACTCGACCGAAGAACTCCTGCGGTGCTTCTGCCAGCAATGTGGTGGCGGCCAATGTCCGGCCCTCTAGCGGTGGCGAGGTGGGCAGCAGGTGCCTGGGGTCAATCAGATCCACCACACCCAGCAACAAGTTAAGGGTGAGCAGGCCTGCCAATCCTCTCAAAAGCACGGAACGGCGGGCATCCACGAGCCTCAGGCTAATGAACCAGTCAGCGGCAGTGCCGTAGCGCTCACGTACCGATGCCAACCACAGGCTGTTTGCGGTCGGGTCGCTGACCGCTTCTGCTGGTCTCTGCGGCACCAAGGCGCCCGTGCAGACTAGTGCTGCTATGATGATGAGCAGCAGCATGGTCGTGTGCGGCGCGGTGAGGACACGCCAGACGCTGTCCAAGACGTCCTCAGGATTCAACAACTCGGCAAAGCGAGCACTGGTGTTCATAGCAAAGCCCGTCCACCCTCGGCAGCATGGCTCACACTGTGACGGAGTGCTTTATCATACGTGGCTGTGATTGATTTGTCAATCACTTGACCGCCAGGGTGGTCAGGACGAGCATGGGGCCTGTCGGCTGGCCACTTGGCAGGGGTCGTACGGACAGTTCAATGCGGTAGCGTCCAATCGGCAGATCAGCTGGCAGTACCAGGTTGTGCTGGTCGCGGATGATTTCCTGGGCGCCCCACTTGTCGGCCGGATACTGACCTTCCGTAGGCTGGACGGATCGCTCGAGCCAGATGGAACCCTTCTCATCCTTGAGTCGCAGTGTTACCTCGATGCCTTCAACCGGCTGGCGGTTCGCCTGCCAGAACAGCGTCAGGTGCAGAATATCGCCTGCCTGAAACAGCGCATCAGGTTCGTGTTGGTGGCCCAGTTTGCTCAAGTCATAGCCCAGCAGAGTCACGTCTCCAAACCGAGTGTGGAGCTGCTCCCTCATGCCGAGTACCGACAATGGCGGCGGAGCCGGCGCGGGCAAGACACGCACGGGTTGCAGGGTAATATGATCTGCGACAGTTTGGTCCCCTTCGATCACCGGCAGCCTGTTACCGTCTTCGAGGCCGTACATGCCAATGTCAATGAGATAGTCTCCAGGTGGGGTTGCTGGCAGGATGGGCAGGCCGTAGTTGTCAACGACCTGTTCGCCCTCTTCCCATATCGTTGTGATTTTGGCGCCGCCGCCAGGCTCGGCATCACGCTGGCCAACAAGGTGACCATGCGCGTCGACGACGTGCGTGAAAACCTTATAACGTTCGTTCATCGGCGCAATGGCCTGCCAGAACAGCGTCAACTGCAGGATGTCGCCTGGCGTCGTTTCCGGCGTGAGCAGATTGTATCCCAGTAAGCGGACCTTGTTCCCCAAGTTGATGTCCAGTTGGTGATCGATGCTCACCCCGGTCGTCTGACTTGGCACGCCATAGACAACGAGGCGTACGTTGCCATACCACGAGTCCGTCGCCTTGTACGTTTTCTGGTCCAGCCAGCCTTCCACGAAGCGTCCCGGGTCGCTCTCATCGGTGGCCCACAATACGGCGAACACTCGTTCGCGGCCTGCGATCATCTCCCTGAGGTCTGCCTCGGTCTGCGCCTCATCGAGAGGTCGTTGCCGTGGCAATGGGTAGAGGGGTAGGTCGCCGCTGTAGTAGTAGGTGAAGGTCTCGATCTGCCCAGGCGCGTTGATGAGCACAGCGTCGCTCTGCCTCTCGACTGCTTGAATGTATCCTGCAATGCCTCGATAGTCATCGCGTGCGTAACGTGGGTCGAAGTAGTAGGCATGCACTGTACGGAGGGAGGAGATCGCAACGAAGGCGACTGCTACCGCAGTGAGGGTAAAGCGTAGCCAGGCGAGGTACTGGCGTGTCTGTCTGCGCATGGTTTTCCGTGGAACAGCCAGCCTGTCCCAAACGGATAGGGCACCCTGTGCCAAGAACAGATGGAAGGGCGGCGTTGACAGCAGCAGGAACTTGGGGTTGTACATGGGCCTCTGCAATGACAGCGCATATATCGCACCGATAGGGACAAACAGGTAGAGCAGCGATGTCGCAAAGAGGGCAAAGCGGGATGATCGGGTGCCGTGCGTCCGTTCATGGTCGCCTGGAGTAGAGCGCAGCCTGAGCATGCCCAGTATCAGCAGCAAAGCGAAGCCTGCCAGCAATAGGTCGGGAAGTGCATCAGCGGACATGCCCAGGCTGAAGACTCGCAAGACGTCAAGCACCAGGGTTGTGGGCTGCAAGGGTTCGCTGATGGCCGGCCACGCTCGCAACTGTCTCTGTGCAACCAGCAGCCATGGCAGGTATGCCGCGACCAAGAGCATCTGCAGAGCCACCCACCTCAGTGCGAACCGCAAACGACGCTTCTTCAGCCACCACAGCCAGGCAAGGTTCTGGGCAAAGAGTATCGTCACGGCGAAGTAGTGGCTGTACAGGAGCAGAACGCTGGTCAGAAGATAGGCTGCAGGCGGCAGATAGCGCTCAACCGCAGAGCTAGGTCTGTCGGCGCCAGAAGGTAGTGCCTGCCACCGTGAGAGAAGCTGCACAAAAGCGTACATGGAGAGAGCACCCAGGAGTGTCGTGAGGATATACATCCGGGTTTCCTGAGAGTAGTAGATCTGGAACGGCGACAGTGCGGCGAAGAAGGCGGCTGCGAGGCCAACGCTGTTGCCAGTGTCAGGGGAGGCGAAGCTTCCAGCTGCGGTGCGGGCCCAAAGAAAGGTCAGCAGTACCACCAGTGTCCCGAGCCATGCGGAGAGGGCACGCACCGCCAGCTCGCTATTGCCAAAGACCGCCATCCAGTAATGCAGCAGGTAGTAATACAGGGGTGGGTGGATGTCATTGGCAGCCGCTCTGGTGATGGCTGCCAGGTCTCGTCGAGCCAGGGCAACAGCGGTGCCCTCGTCATTCCACAGGCTTTGCGCCTCGATACGATACAAGCGCAGCCCCAGCGAAAGCAGCAGCACGCAGATCAAGAGCCCGCTGACCAGGGGTTGTGGCCTGCGTTCAGTGAGCCGCATCAGCCCTCACTTTGATGGCTGCCAGAGTGACCGAGGGCACCTGGCTCTCCCAGAGAGTGGCGCGACCGGCCGGGCAGCGGGCAAACAAGCCCGAACTGAGCGGCTTCATAGGCACAGCCGGATTGCAGGTTGGCCTGCGAGGAGTGGTTGATCATTCTCTTTGCCAGGGTCATTGCAGCCCTGGGCTTGCTGGCCAGCTTCCGGGCAATCGCCTTCGACACATCCCACAGTTCGGGCGCGGGCACCACCATTTCAACGACCCCCAGGCGCAGAGCTTCCTGCGCCGTGATCAAGTCACCAGTAAGGATCAGGCGCTTGGCGTGTCCAGTGCCGCACAGGCGTATGAGACGCTGTCCACCGCCGAGGCCGGGAGTGATTCCCAGTCCTACCTGCGGAGACGATAGGAGAGCGCTGTCAGCAGCGATGCGGATGTCGGCTGCCATCGCCAACTCCGCTCCGGCACCCAGACAGTAGCCGTTGATCGCTGCCAGGACGGGCCTGGGAAAGTCCTCGACCATCTTGAACACTGCCTGGACCCACTGTGCAAAGTCGTACCCGCCTGAGGATCCAGCGAGTGCTCGCAGTTCCTTAATGTTGCCCCCAGAAGCGAAAGCGCCCTCGATTGCGCTGCCAATGATCACTGCACCGATCCCGTCATCATGGGTCCATTCCAGGAGCACGCTTCTCAACTGTGCCAGTATCGGCGTGCTGAGAGCGTTGCGCAGCCGCGGATTGTTGATCAGCAGCAGAGCCAGGCTCTCGTCCCGTTTGGTGAGGATGCCGCTTTCAGCCAAGACGATCACTGCCCCCTGAATTGCGGCGGACGCTTCTCGAGGAACGCAGAAGTCCCTTCCAGCCGATCCTCAGTGCCACAAACCAGTCCAAACTGACTGGCTTCGTAGGCGCATGCGGTGACCAGATCAGTTTCCGCGCCAACGTTGATGCTTCTCTTCGCCCAGGCCAACGCCAGTGGTGCCTTGCTCGCGATCTTGTGTGCCAGCTCCTTGGCGGTCTCCATGAGCTTGTCTGCTCCCACCACAAAATCCATCAAGCCGATGCGAAGTGCTTCCTGTGCAGAGATCATGTCGCCGGTAAGGATCAACCATTTGGCGCGGCCTTTGCCCACCAGTCTGGGCAGCCTCTGAGTCCCACCCCAGCCCGGAATGATACCTAGGTTGATTTCGGTCTGTCCCAGCTTGGCGCTGTCTGCTGCCACCCGGATGTCACAAGCCATTGCCAGCTCGCACCCACCCCCCAGTGCGTATCCATTGATCGCGGCGATCACTGGCTTGTCAAAGTTTTCGACCTTGAAAAGGACGGTCTGCCCTTTAGCAGCGAAAGCTGCTCCATCGGCGACGCTGGCGATTGCGCGCAGCTCGTTGATGTCAGCCCCAGCTACAAAGGCTTTCTCTCCAGCCCCTGTCAAGATGATGCACCGTGTGTTGCTGTCGTCGGCCAGTTCGTCAATCACTGCCGAAAGCTCTTCCATGTTCGCGTGGTTCAGCGCATTGAGCACCTTCGGTCGGTTGAAGGTGACAATGGCGATGTCCTCTTCGCGGGTCAGCATGAGACTTGAATAGTCCATACGTCTTCCTTCCTGTTGATGGTTGCGGAACTTGCGTATCCTCCGCAGCTCAAGGAGCGGCCGAGAGCAGTTGCGCTCCAGGAGGTACCACGGTATCTAGATTGTGTCACCGGACCCCGTGGTGCGCTCGCTGTCGCTCAAAGGGGCATTGATTCTACCGCCCGTTGGCCAGCTGGTCTGTCTCCACGCAATGGCAGCGTGTGTCTGAACACGCGGCCCATGGCATGGAAGAAATGAAAGATGACAGGGAACAGGGGAGCCGATACAACGGGAGGAATGCGCCGATGGCTCTGCCCAGGCTTTGTCCGTCAGTCATGCGTCTGTCCACTGCACATGCAGCGCATTGGGCCCGAGGAGCTCCTTGAGTTGCTTCTCCAGTTCAACGTCATAGCGTGTGGTTGCGTTGGGAAAATCCAATTGCACACAGCCCCGATCACTGACGATGTTGAAGCGAAAGCGATCGGAACCCTTACGTTCCACAAGGATGCTGTATGCCTGCCTCAACAGAGGCACATCGCTGTCACGGTTGCCGTCGCAAGGCAGGTTGACTTCAACGCGGCGCACCCGTACAGGTGCATGGCTCTCTCCAACATCCACCAGCGCATAGTCCTGAAGGGAATCGCAGAGGATCTGCACCTCGCCATTGCGCACATCGACTTTGCCCTCTATGACCACCAACCTGTCGTCTGCCAGAAGCTCTCTGCACTGGCTGTAGGCCTTGGGGAAGACCACCACATTGATTCTGCCGTTGAGGTCTTCCAGTTCAACAAAGGCCATGTCCTTGTTATTGCGCGTCTTGGTCAACCGCACCCTGGTTATGGAGCCAGCAATCGCTACATTCTGTCCCTCGAGCGAATGGTCAATCTGATCGAGCAGTATGAACTCCTTCAAAGCGCTCTGCACCAGGCGTTGCAGTGGGTGCTCCGATACGTAGATGCCCAGAAGCTCTTTCTCCCATGCAAGCATTTCCTTCTCAGAAATGGGTGGTGCAAACCGCTGGTCGGGCAGTAGATTGGAGTCATCCAGTACAGCGGAGTGTAGGGCGGCGAAAGCCATCTGTCCAGCCTCCGCTGCCTGATGATGTGTCTGGCTGAGGCCCATCATACGGTCGATGATCCCGACCAGCCTACGCCTCTCACCAAGGGTGTCCAGGGCGCCTGCCTTGATGAGGCATTCCAGGGTCCGTCTGTTGACCTGTCGTAGATCCACTCGCTGACAGAAATCTGTTACTCCTTGGAAAGCACCGCCCTCGGCGCGGGCTTGCAGGATAACCTGCAGTTGCCCCTCCCCAACGTTCTTGATGCCCCCCAGGCCGAAGCGAATGGCAGAGTCCTTGCCCTCCTGTCCATCTGGCACCTCTATCGCAAAGTCGATCTCGCTACGGTTCACATCGGGCGGAAGAATCGAGATGCCCAGTCGTCGGCACTCGGTAATGAGGGGCGGGATCTTCTCGAGGTTGCGACGCTCCACTGAGAGCAAGGCCGTCATGTACTCAATCGTATGGCGAGCCTTGAGATAGGCCGTTTGGCAGGTCACCACCGCATAGACTGCGCTGTGAGCCTTGTTGAATCCGTAGTTTGCAAAGAACTCAATGGCAGCGTAGATCTCGTCGGCTTTGTCTTTGGGCATGCCACGTTCGACAGCTCCCTCTACAAAGTTGTCACGCTGCTCTTTGAGCTCTTCCTCTTTCTTCTTTCCCACGGCCCGGCGCATGAGATCTGCTTCCGAAGCGCTGTACCCCGCTATGTCCGTTGCTATGCGGATGATCTGCTCCTGGTAGACAATGATGCCGTAGGTCTCGCGGAGTATTGGTGCCAGGCTCGGATGGATGTGCTCAACTTTCTCCTGACCGTGTTTGCGAGCTGCAAACGTCTCAATGAACTGCATGGGCCCGGGCCGGAAGAGCGAGAGAACAGCCACCACATCTTCAAAGGTCGAGGGCTGCAGAGTCTGCAGTGCGCGGCGCATACCTGGGCTCTCCACTTGGAACAGGCCTGTTACCTGTCCCGAGGAAAGCAGTTCATAGATGATCGGATCGTCAGTGGGTATATTGTCGAGGCGAAAGGCTGTGCCATGTCGTGCGTTGATCAAGTCCACGGCGCGGCGCATGATGGTCAAGGTGGACAGCCCCAGGAAATCGATCTTCAGCAGGCCAATATCCTCCAGAACGTCCATCGGGTACTGAGTAAGCAGGCCTCCGGTCTTGTCCTTGGGCATGTGTTGCACGGGTACGTACTCGGTCAAAGGCTTATCCGCAATGACCACTCCAGCTGCATGGGTCGAGACGTTGCGCGACACTCCCTCCAGACGCATGGCCTTGTCAATGAGATCGCGGACATACTCATCCTGCTCGTACATCGCATGCAACTCGTGGGAATCCTTCAACGCCTGCTGGAGTGTCATCTTGGCACCGAAGGGCACCAGTTTCGCCAGACGGTCAACCTCGCCAGGAGGGAGACCCAGCGCACGTCCAACGTTGCGGATGGAGGCACGTGCGGCAAGAGTTCCGAAAGTGATGATCTGGGCAACCCTGTCGCCACCGTACTTGCGGTTGACATATCCAATCATCTCGTCGCGGCGGTCATCTGGAAAGTCCAGGTCAATATCGGGCATGGTGATGCGGCCGGGGTTGAGGAAGCGCTCAAAAATGAGATCATGCCGCAGAGGTTCCAGATTGGTAAGGCCCAGTGAGTAAGCTACGATACTGGCAGCCGCCGAGCCACGCACAGTCCACCAAATGTCCTGCTCTTTGGCATAGCGGATCAGGTCCCACACGATGAGGAAGTAGACATCAAAGCCCATCTCGTGAATGATCTTCAGTTCGTGGTCCAGGCGAGCTTGTAGGTCTGGGGTAATCAGTGAGTAGCGCCGCTTCATTCCCTCGCGGCACAGATGGCCGAGATAGGACTGTGGAGTGTAGCCCTCTGGGACATCAAAGGCCGGGAGGTGAAAACCTTCGTTCCGCAGATCAAGCATGCAATCGGCCACAACGCGCTGTGTGTTGTCCAGTACGTGAGGCAGGTCAGAGAACAGACCGGCCATCTCCTGTTCGCTCTTGAGGTAAAAGTCATCACCGCCCATCCGCATGCGATCAGGGTTATCCATCGTCGTGCCGGTCTGAATGCAGAGCAGCACCTCGTGCGCTGCTGCATCTCCCTGGCGCACGTAATGAACATCATTGGTGGCCACTACGTCCACTTCAAGCTCGCGACCAAGGCTCAGCAGGGCCTGGTTGATCTCCTCCAGTTCGGGCTGGGCCACATGCCGCTGCAGCTCGAGGTAGAAGTTGCGTGGTCCGAATGTGTCCTGATACCAGCGGATGGCATCACGCGCAGCATCGATCTGCTTGCTGTGGACGAGACGCGGGATCTCACCTGAACTGCAGGCACTGAGAGCCGTCAGACCCGTGCTGTGCTCTTGCAGCAGCTCCCTGTCAACGCGAGGTTTGCGGTAAAAGCCTTCCAGGTGGGCCTTTGTTGTGAGCTGAATCAAGTTCTTGTAGCCCGTTTCATCCCTTGCCAGAAGGACGAGGTGGTGCGGTCGGCGGTGCTTCTGGGATGTCCGCTTGAACCTGCTCTCGGGGGCTACGTACACCTCACTCCCGATGATCGGCTTGATACCGTGCTTCTGCGCGAGCCCGTGGAACTTTATGACGCCGTACATCGCGCCATGGTCAGTGATGGCCAGCGCGTTCATGCCGAGTTCTTTGGCGCGCGCCAGGAGCTCCTCGATCTTGGACATACCATCGAGGATGGAATACTCAGTATGCACGTGCAGGTGCGTGAATGCTGGCATGCTACGGTCTCTTGTGATCGATCGGAGCAGGATTGCTCAGGCGGTCAGTCAATTGTCAGATGCAGCAAACCTCATGGCCTGTCTTCCGGGCGGCTACTACACGTGTGCGAGGCTGGCTCCTGCTTGCAGCAGACTGGGCACCTCGTGGCGGTTTCGAGCCTCAGCGTAGATGCGTAACACCGGCTCGGTTCCGGAAGGGCGGATCAGAAGCCAGCTATCGTCATCCAGGACGTATTTCACCCCATCACTGTTATTGACCTGCAGCACTCTCTTTTGCAGGATCGTCTCTGGTGCTTCCTGCGTCAGTCGTTTCGTAAGTTCGCTCTTGTCGAAGGCTGGCACATGAACGTCATTTCGGCCATAGTGGAACTCTCCAAACTGTTGCATCAGCTCGGTGATGATTTCGTGCAAGGGTCTGTTTCGACAGGCAAGCAATTCGATCAGCAGCAGTCCCATCAAGATTCCATCGCCGTCTGGCACATGGCTCTTGATGGTGATGCCCCCACTCTCTTCGCCCCCCATGAGCACGTCTTGCTCCAATATGAGGGCGCAGATGTGGTTGAACCCAACCGGGGTCTCATACAGAGGCAGACTGTAGTGCTGGGCCAATCTGTTCAGCAACTGCGTGGTCGAGACGGTCTTGACCACAGCTCCTCGCCCTTGTCGTTGGTCCACCAGGTGACGCAGGATAAGCGAGAAGATGCGATGGGGATCTACAAAGGTGCCATTTGCGTCTACCGCACCTATGCGATCCGCGTCGCCGTCAGTCGCCAATCCGATGTCAAAGTCACCGCTGCGCATGGTCGCCATCAAGTCACCGAGGTTACGCTCGATGGGCTCAGGGTGGATGCCAGCAAAACCTGGATTCATCTCTCCGTGAAGTTCTGTGACCTCGCACCCGGCTTGTCGCAGAAATGCCGCCATGTATCCGCGTCCTGCCCCGTACATCGCATCTACTGCCACATGCAGGCCCGAGCCGCGGATCACATCGAAATCTACCAGCGTGCGTAGGTGTGCCAGGTAGGCTGGCATAGGGTCAAAACGCTCGATCCCCGGATACTCGCTCCCGCTGTCAGAAAAAGCCCAACCGCTGGTGGAGGGCGTCCAACCACTGGACAGGTTTTGCCCAAGAATCTCTTCTATCCTGCGCGTCTCGTGAGACAGGGCTGGGCCAGCATGACGTCCTTTGAACTTTATCCCGTTGTAACGTGGAGGGTTGTGGCTGGCGGTGATCATGACGCCCCCCCCTGCATCCAGATGACGGATAGCATATGCGAGCGCAGGGCTGGGGCAATCGGATCGGCTCAGGCAAACGGGCAAACCCTCCTCAGCCAGGATGCGTGAGGCCTCCATGGCATAGCGGTCGGACAGAAAGCGAGTATCAAAGCCCACCACCAACGGCGCTTGCCCGCACAACGCTTGGCGGGGTGCCGTCGAGTCTCGTCCTGTTTCAACTACATAGTCTGCTATGGCCTTTGCCACCTGGCGCAGATTGGCGAAAGTGAACTCGTCACTGATCACTGCTCGCCATCCGTCCGTACCGAACTTGACAGACATGCCTTGTCTCCCACAACTTTGCTAAGTCGTAAAGGTATATTCACTCCCACATGTGGTGCAGGAGAAGCGACGACAGACCTTTACCTCGTGCTCTTCAATCTTGACAGTCTGGCTCTCATCGGCCTGGACCAGCCTGTGGCCACATGCGCATACAAAACCCACTAGCTGAGCTGGATTGCCAATGACCAGGCCGTGGCCAACCACATCCTTCGTCACCACTGCGCCAGCACCCACCATGGCGAACCGGCCCACCGTCACACCAGCGAGGATAACCGCTCCAGCCCCAATCGAAGCTCCATACTGAACGAGGATGCTCCCCACTTCCCAGTCAGAGCTGCCCTTTAGTTCTCCGTCGGCAGTGATAGCGCGTGGGAACCTATCGTTGGTCAGACAGGCATGGGGCCCGATGAACACCCCGTCTTCGATCCTTGCACCGCGGTAGACAGACGCGCCATTCTGTATCTTCACTCGGTTCCCGATGACCACATCCAAGCCGATGTAGGCACCCTTACCAATGATGCACCAGCGACCGATTTGGGCTCCCTCTCTGACCTGAACGTGATTCCAGACTCGCGACCCCTCACCGATTCTAGCCAAGGGGGAGACCTCAGCAGTGGGATGAATCTGCACCTTTTGGTCTGGCATGGAATGCCTCGATTGAATAGAGTGGAGTCCTATTTCCTGCGCACGCTGTCGTATACATCCAGCAGCTTGGCGCCTGCTGTGGTCCACGAATAGCGCTCGATGGCGCGCTGGCGCAGCTTTTCTCCCAGAGCCTGGGCGCGTTGTCTGTCCACCAACACAGTTTCCAGGGCTTCTGCCAGAGAAGCCACATCTCCGAGCCGTGCATAGGTTCCCATATCGCCCAGGTACTCGCGGCTGACTGGCATGTCGAAGGCCACTGTGGGCAAGCCCATGGCCATATAATTGAGCAGTTTGCCGCTGCCCTCGGTCGCAGAGATCTTGGGGGCTACTGCCACATCACCCAAAGCCAGATAGCCGGGCGCTTGCTCGTAGGGGATCTTGCCGGTAAAAGTGATGTGACTGGCCAGACCGAGCATTCTCGCCTGCCCACGATAGGCGTCCACCGCCGGAAAGCCCATGACCAAGAAATGTACGTCTGGCCGACGGGTGATCAGTTGGGCAGCTGCTTGCAGAAGCAAGCCGGTGCCCTGCCACTCAGCCAGCAACCCCAGGTAAACCACTACTCGTCGCTCCGATGCAATGCCTAGCCTGGCCTTCAGTTCGGCAGTTGATTGTTGGGGCTGAGCTGGCGAAAAACGGTCCGCATTCACACAATCAGGGATGGTGGTGATCGTCTGATCCGAACAGTGAAAGTCATTTGCCAACAGGGCCGCTGCATGCCGTGAGCTGGTGAGGATGGCAGGTGCCAATTCCACGATCTGCCGTTCCAGCCATAGTGCTGGGCGGTAGAATGGCCCCTCGGGGTTCAAGAAGCGATGATCGATCATCTCACTGGTCATGCTACCCTGAAAGTCAAACACCAGTGGCACGCCGAGCAACTTGCTCACTATGTAGCCGACGAGTGCTCCTTCGTGCAGGTGCCCATGCACCACATCTGGCTTGTCCTGGACGGCCACGGAAAGTGCTTTCAGCAGCAGCAAGGCATCAAAGCCTATCTTGTGTCGCGAAGATCCTACCTCATAGTCGGCTCGCCACGGAATCGGCATCGTGCGGCGGATGTCGAGATCAGCGATGTCCCGTCCGTTGTGATAGGTGCAGATGGTCACCGCGTTGCCCATCTGTCTCAGGATCAGGGCCTCCTCCAGGATGCGCACATGGCACCCATAGTCCGCAAAGAAGGAGGTCGGTGCGATCATCAGCACCTTGTACGTTTGTCTGGTGGTGTCCCGACGTCCCTCAGACGTGAATACCTCCAGGCGCGAATCGACATACTGGGCCAAAGCTCTACTCGTCTGCTTTCCTACGCGGTCTGAACGACCCGCCGAACATCGTGCGCATCGCGCCAAACTCGCTATAGTCCACCTCTTCGCCCTCGAAGCGCTTGCGCGCCCAGTCGCCGCGCGCCTTGAGTGCAGTGGCAAAGGCAGCCTGCAGTGCTTTGCTGTCCTGGGCGGCGACAAGCTCCCCAATCTTGGAAAGCTGAGGCAGGAAACCATCCACCCAGCGGGCGACATTGGACGCGTTCAGAAGGCACAACTCGGTGAGCTGCTCCGCTTCACCTGCCAGCAACTGTGTGAGGCTGGTGAAATCCACTCCGGAGAGCTGGATGATCTCACGTTTGGAGGGGCTTTCGTTCGCCATGAGCTGGATGGTGAGGGCCAAGAGCAACGGTACATGTTCCACAGCAGCAATCAGACCGTCGTGCTCCGTAGCGTCGAGGTAGTAAGGCCTGGCCCCCACCGCTTCTGCCAAATCGGAGACCGTCTGCAACGCCTCAGGCGGCGTGTTGGTGTCCGGGGTCAGGCAGTAGGCAGCTCCGGCGAGGAGCTCAGCGGTCGGCGTTTCAGGATCAAGAGCAGTCTTGTCGAGGATGGGGTGCCCTCCAACAAAGTGGACTGTGTCGGGCAACGACTCGCGCGCCCAGCTGAGCACAGGGGCTTTCAGCCTCGCTGTGTCAGTCACGACACAATCGTCCTTGAGATCCTCCCTGATAGCTGCCAGCGTGCCCTTGATCTCTGCCAACGGGATGCTGATAACGACCAAATCCGCACCGTCACACGCGCTGATGAGGTTCCACTCGGTACGATCTACGCAGCCGCTCTTGTACGCGCGCTTGGCAGCTCCGCTGTCCTTGTCGTGGCCGATCACTTCGATGCTGGCGCCTGCCTGCCTGAGTGCCAGCCCGATCGAGCTGCCAACCAGGCCCAGGCCCACAATTGTCGTTCTGAAAGCCATAAGGTTCTCCTAGACGAAAGTGGCTAGTTCTGTTCGTCCGCTGATTTCAATGCCGCCAACAGTGCTTGCCCGTGCGGGTCCAGGTTGCTGTCTGCAGGTGCACTATGGTGCCAGCGGATCAGGGCCAGGACCAATGGGTGAGTGCCAGCAGTTTGGGCTATGTTGGCTCCGCGTGAGGCGTGGTGCAAAAGCACGAAGAACGCATAGCGCCAACTGCCAGGATTGTTCAGTGCCAGCCGGCGCAAGAGTGCCGGATCGAACGCTTCCAGCAGGACGGCCGCCACCCGATGCCAGACACGTATGCTCGTGCTCCGCCCATCATGTCCCGCATTTTCCGCTAGATCGGGCAGAACTCTGCCCACGTCATGGAGCAGAGCGGCCTGCGCCAACGCTGGCTCACACCATCCCCTGCGCTGCAAGGTCTGCAGGACGGCCAAGGCATGTCTTTGATCTGAACTTGGCATCATCAGAAACAGTTCGACCTGAGCAGGGCTCAGGTACGCTCGCAGCTCAGCCTCGTCAACGGGGCCTCTTAGGTTCAGTGCGGCTAGAAACTGCTGGACTCGATAGCCGACGCGCAAGGTCAGATGCCCAAGATCAACCTGGACAGGAATGTCACCAGTGGATCCATGAAGCGGCCCAACACATTCAGGCCTATGAACTGGCCAGCCAGGATCAGGAAGAAAAGGAGGAATGGCCCTTGCTGCTCCAGAGTCTCCAGGCTACGTGACAGGCGGTAGCTGGTCGGACCACGCATGCTGGCCAGGATGCCATGCAAAACACCGTAGCCATCGAGCGGTGGCAGCGGTATCAGGTTAAAGACCGCCAGACCGATGTTGATCAGCATGACCTGAAAGAAGAGCAGCGACAGCGTAC
>JBFEPU010000021.1:0-17833 GCA_041549915.1 Anaerolineae bacterium
GCTGCGGGGTCCTTGTTGATCGCCACGATGAACTTTGATTCCTTCATGCCCGCCTGATGCTGAATTGCGCCAGATATGCCGCACGCGACGTACAAGTCAGGGTGTACCGTCTTCCCCGTCTGGCCTACCTGATGCTCCTTGTCAATCCAGCCAGCGTCAACCGCGGCACGCGAAGACCCCATCTCGCCTCCCAGAGTCTCTGCTAGCTGTTCGATCAGCCCGAACCCATCAGGGCCTCCCAGACCGCGGCCGCCGGAGACGATGATCTTGGCATCCTCCAGATTGACCCGATGGCGCGCCTCCTTCACCACCTGGACGATCTTGACGTTCAAATCCTGCTCGGCCATCTCCACCGGCACGCGTTCGACAGTCCCCTTGCGAGTCTTGTCTGGTTGCGGTGCCCGCATCACTCCCGGCCGTACCGTAGACATCTGAGGCCTGTGGCGCGGACAGACGATCGTGGCCATGATATTTCCACCAAATGCTGGGCGAGTCTGCAAAAGCAACCGCTCGCTCTCGTCGATGTCCAATCCTGTGCAGTCAGCGGTCAGGCCGGTATAGATGCGCTGCGAGATGCGAGGGGCCAGATCGCGGCCCACAGTGGTCGCGCCAAACAGCACGATCTCCGGCTTCTTCTGCTCGATCAAGTCGGAAAGTACTTTGGCATATGCGTCCGTCCGATAGCGCTCCAGAAGCGCATGTTGTGCCAGGTAGACCGTGTCGGCTCCATCGGCGATCAGCTCCTGGGCCAGTGGCTCTACATTGTGGCCCAGCAGGACAGCCTCGGCACTCGCGCCGAGCGTGTCCGCAAGCTGGCGCGCTTTGCCCAACAACTGGTGGGCCACCTTGGTCAGCGCACCATCTCGCTGTTCGGCGAACACCCAGACATTGCGATACTCCTGAACCTTGACCTCACCGGCAACCCGCTCGCCTATAGAAAGCGCATCCTCCGGGCACTGATCCACGCACGCGCCACAGTCGACGCAACTCTCGAAGATCTTGGCCTTCCCATCTACCATCTCGATAGCGCCAAACGGGCACGCGAACTCACACGTACCGCACCCCGTACACTTTTCCAGATCAACCTTCAGTTCCATACCCTGCCCTCCTTGCGATGTAGACTGCTCAATGGCTGGCTGCCTTCCTACTGAATCCCGGCCAGATGCCTTTCGATGGCCCGCCCAAGCCTCATGATGCCTTCCTCAATCATGTCTGGACTGGCTGTAGAAAACGTCAAACGGAGCGCATTGCGCCCGTTGTTTCCATCGGGATAAAAGGCCGAGCCGGGAATGAATGCGACCTTCTCCTGCAGGGCCAACTGCAGCAGCTCCATCGAGTCGGCGCCTTCAGGCAGCATCACCCACAGGAAGAGCCCCCCCTTGGGCCGCGTCCAGCGCACTCCCGCAGGGAAGTATTGCTCGATCGCCGATAGCATGACCTCACACCGCTCCTTGTAGGTGTCACGGATGTCCTTGACATGCTGCCGCAGGAACCCGCGCTGGCAGATGTCGTTCGCCAGCATCTGCACAAAGATGCTTGTATGCAGGTCGGCTCCCTGCTTGGCCTGCACTAATCTCCCAATCACCTGGGCCGGCGCCA
The DNA here is from genome assembly GCA_041549915.1 of Anaerolineae bacterium. Classification (GTDB taxonomy): domain Bacteria; phylum Chloroflexota; class Anaerolineae; order UBA2200; family UBA2200; genus JBFEPU01. The sequence continues at coordinate 1,600 of JBFEPU010000021.1, forward strand.
CAATCCATCCTAGACGGATGCCCGGTGACAGCGTCTTGGAGAACGTGCTCAGGTAGACGGTGTTCTCCTTGTGCATGACGACGACAGGTGTGATATCCTCGCCTTCAAAGCGCAACTCTCCGTAAGGGTCATCCTCGACGATGAACACGCCATACCTGGCTGCCAGATCCACCAGTTTGCGCCGGCGCTCCAGTGAGAGGGTCACGCCAGCCGGGTTGTGGAAATTGGGCAAACAATAGATGAACTTGACCCGCTGACGTTTCAGAATGTCCTCGATCAGATCAACCCGCGTGCCATCATCATCCAGCGGCACGGTCTCAAAGCGCGCCTCGTATGCCTTCCAGGCTTGGATAGCACCCAGGTAGGTGGGACCGTCCGTAAGTACGGTATCCCCTGGGTCGAGGAACACCTTCCCGACCAGATCGAGCGCCTGCTGGGAGCCGTTGACAATCAGAACGTTCTCCTCCTCTGCGGGGACGCCGTACTTTTTCATCTTGCCCACCAAGTACGTCTTGAGCGGTGGATAGCCCTCTGTCACGCTGTACTGCAGCGCCTGCGTCCCATCATGGTCGAGAACATGGCAGGCAGCTTCATAACAAGCCCGAATGGGCAATAACTCTGGAGCCGGCATGGCGCCGGCCAGCGAGATCAGGCCCGGTGTGGCCATTAGCTTGAGCGTTTCGCGGATGATTGAGCTGGTCATGTGCTCGGTGCGCTTGGCCAGGATTCCGTCCCAATCGGTAGTGTATTGTCCATCCCAACTGACGACTTTGTCAATGGCGGCTGCCATTATGCTCATCTCCTTTTATGCAATCATAGAAACTGCCAAGAGTCCCGGAGGACGACACGAAACACATCTCGATGGAGTCACACATCACAATCGCGTGAGCTCAGACGCTAGCTCAGCAATGTCTTCAATCCTGCCGATGGTAAAGTCCGCAACATCAGCCTGGTCGACAGAGCCTACCAGGACCGTGACCATATTCATCTTCTTCGCCGTGAGCAGATTCGGAATGGAATCATCAAGTGCGATGCACTGCTGTGCCTCAATGCCCAGAGAATCGACCACGCAGTGGTAGGCGACGGGATGCGGCTTGCCGACATATCCCGTGTCTCGTATGTCAAAGATGCGTTCAAAATGGCTGTCCACACCCAAAGCTGCCAGCACTTGTCGTGCGTGGCGTTCAGAGGCATTGGTGAAAATGCTCTTGCGCCACGGCAACGCCCCAAGGGCGCTGTCCAATCTCGGGTTCGGAGTCAGGACATCCGCTACGGAAAAGTCATGCACGTACCCGAGATAGTCATCCGGATCGATCCCGAAATCCACCACCAGGCCGCGCAGGGTGGTCCCATACTGCTTCCAGTAGCGCGGGCGTAACTCCTTGATCGTGGCATCGTCCATACCCAGCCGCAGACCCATGTATTCATTGATACGCTGGCTCACGACACGCATGATTCCCACGCTGCTGGGGTAGACGGTGTCATCGAGATCAAAGAGCGCATGCCAAGGCTTGCCCAGCTTCATCCAGCCACCCCCGCCACCTGGGCACGGCTGCAGACGTAGATGCCAGCCAGGACGTCGCCCCACAGCGCAAATAGGGTCAGGATCAGCGAGGCCAGGGCAAGTCTGACGGCACCTGTCACCAGTGCTGGAGCGGCTGCAATACGGATGAGGATGGCCCTCCAAGAAACCGTGAATACCGTCAGCGCCAGGACCCAGTACGGTGGCCAGTGCAGCCTGGTTTGCACCATCGCGCACCATCTACCCGGCCAGTGCGGCCAAACCAACCATGGCCCGCCAAGCACGGTACAGGGTGAGCATGTCCTCATGCACGAACTCGACCGTCCGGCTATCCAGGGAGCGGGCACCTGGCACCAATGCGGCCATCTCGGCGTGCACAGTCTGCTGAAAGCCTACCGTTATCGTGATCGGAGATGCCACAACAAAGGGGGCGCCACCTGTCTGCACAGCGCGCGCTGCAGCCTCTTTGATCAGCCCACGAGCCTTGCTTGGTGCCAGACAGCGCGCCGCCCGCATGCCATATGCCTGCTTGACGGCTACCGTTTGGATGTCTCCGAGGATGGACCGTGCCTCGGCAACCACGCTCTCGTCTCCCGTCACCAGAACAACGGGCACCCCAAAGTGCCCCGCCACAGCAGCGTTCAGACCGAGCTCACCGACAGGCGTGCCATTGAGGGCCACCTGGTGCACCCGTCCGCTGAAGGTGTGCCCTAACGTTCCGTGGGCGGAGCCGGCCTGGGCATGGTAGCCAATGAAAAACGCCGCATCATGCCCCTCATCTATCCCCTGCATCATGGAAAGGGATTTCGGCGCCCCCGTGACCAACTCGGCAACTGGGTTCAGCTCCTCGAGCAGTATGTTGCGCATTGAACCGTGCGCATCGTTGACCACAGCTCTGGTGGCTCCCGCAGCCAAAGCACCCTCAATGGCCGCATTCACCTCTGCAGTCATCCACCTGCGTGCCCGTTCGTATTCTTTTGCTTCCTGTTTGCTGCTCGTCTGGGCGGAATCTACGACTCCCGACACGCCCTCCATGTCAGCAGAAATGTATACTCTCATGTTGCCTCGTGTGGCGCTGCCCTCCGACCGCGCCATGACAGAATGTCCCTAGATGATGTTCTTGTTGCGCAGTATCCCAACCAGATCCTTGGCCGCCTCGCCAGGTGCGCTCTGGATGATCTGGCCAGGCTCCTTGGGCGGCGGGGAGAAGCTTCGCTTTACCTGGGTCGGCGATCCCTTGAGCCCCACGGTTTCCGGGTCGGCACCAATGTCCTCGGCTCCCCAGAAAGTCACCTCTTGCTCACGGTAGGCAGTCATGATGGCCGCGGCATGCGGGAAGCGTGGCGTGTTCGCCTCCTTGATGATGGTCAAGAGAGCAGGCAATTCCGCTTCGATCTCCTCAAAGCCATCCTCCACCGCCCTCCTGGCCCGTACCTTGCCATCGTCTAGCACAAACTCACGCACATAGGTGATCTGTGGGATCTGAAGATACTCCGCCACCTGCGGGCCTACCTGCGCTGTATCACCGTCAATCGCCTGGCGCCCAGCCAGCACCAGGTCAAAGTCGCCGATCGTCTTTAGGGCAATACCGACGGTCGTCGCCGTAGCCCAGGTATCGGCACCGGCGAAAGCCCTATCCGTCAGCAGGATGGCCTTGTCGGCCCCCATGGCCAGCGCTTCTCTGAGCGCATCCTCAGCCTGTGGCGGCCCCATGGAGATGACAATCACTTCGGCCCCTGTGCTCTCCTTGAGCGTCAGGGCCTCCTCCAAAGCATTCTTGTCCTCGGGATTGATGATACTGGGCACGCCCTCGCGAATCAGAGTCCCCGTTCTCTGGTCAAGCTTGACCTCCGTTGTGTCAGGAACCTGCTTGATCATTACTACTATCTTCATGGGCGATCTTTCCTCCCTCTCCTTTGTGATCCACATCCGAGCGGCTATCGGAGCCTCAGCCCTATCTTGCGAAACAGGTTCCGGGCGATAATCTCACGCTGCACCTCGTTGGTTCCCTCGAAGATGCGTGTGATGCGAGCGTCACGGTACATTCGCTCCACGGGGTACTTTTTCATATAGCCCATACCGCCGTGGATCTGCAGTGCCACATCTGCAGCACGACAGAGCACTTCGGAACCGTAGACTTTGCACATGGCGGCCATCGTGCTGAACTCGCGCCCCGTCTGTCCACTATCCATCATCCAAGCCGTACGATAGATCATCGACCGCAGTGCCTCTATCTCGATTGCCATGTCAGCAATCATCCACTGGATTGCCTGCTTGGCAGCGATGGGAGCGCCAAACTGGTAGCGGCTCTTGGCAAAGTCCATGCTCATCTCCAGCGCCTTTTGCGCTGCCCCCAAACAACCGGCCCCCAGACTGATACGCCCCACGTCCAGCGTTTTCATGAAAGTGAGGAAGCCCGCACCGAACATACCCAACGCGTTCTCCGCTGGCACCCGACAATCCTCAAAGAAGAGCTCAGCGGTGGAGGAGCCACGGATGCCCAGTTTCTCCTCCTTGTGACCCACCTTGAAACCAGGGAACTCTTTCTCCACGATGAAAGCAGTCACGCCTCCCCGCGCGCCCAAAGCTGGGTCGGTCACAGCTAGAACACTGATCACATCCGCGATGTCCCCGTTTGTGATCCACGTCTTGGAACCATTCAGCAGAAAATAGTCCCCATCGCGCACGGCCCTCGTCTGGATGGCAGCAGCATCCGAGCCTGCGTTGGGCTCTGTCAGGGCAAAGGCCGCAATCTTCTCGCCGCGTGCCAATGGCACCAGATACTTCTGCTTCTGCTCCTCTGTACCGTCAAGATAGATCGCCATGGCGCCAATGCCAGTGTGAGCACCGATGATGGTGGCGGTGGAGCCACAGACCTTGTTCATTTCCTCCATGAGGATGCAGTAGCCAATCTCACCGGCACCAGCCCCACCATACTTCTGTGGAAATGGCATGCCCATCAACCCTAGCTTGCCCGCCTTCTCCAGCACTTCGAAAGGCACCCGTTCTTCCCGATCGATCTCTTCGGCTATTGGTGCTACTTCTTGCTCCGCAAACTCTCGAACCATGCGCCGAAGCAGCTGGTGTTCCTTGGAGAACGTAAAGTCCATTGCTTCCTCCTTCAGCAAAAGGCATCTACGTTGCCGCTCATCCCACTCCGTCAGGAGAGCGATTCACATGTAACGAATCAAGGCTCCGCTGGCCATCAACGGTCTAATGCGCGTCGCGCAGGAGCCTCTTGATAACCCTGCCAGTAGTATCCTTGGGCAGTTCGGTTCTGAACTCGATGTACCGTGGGTACTTGTACGCCGCCATCCGCTTGCGAGCGTATTCGATCAGATCCTCAGCATCAACCGCCTCTTCTTGCTCTAGAACGACGTAAGCCTTGATCTCCTCCCCCATCACTTCATCCGAAATGCCAACCACGGCGACCTCACACACGCCCGGGTGGGCCAGCAGCACGCTCTCTACTTCTCGCGCATAGATGTTAAGCCCACCGCGGATGAGAAAATCTCTCGTGCGGCCGACCACATACAGGTAGCCAGCTTCATCCATGCGGCCTAGATCGCCGGTGTGGAACCAGCCACCGCGCGTGGCTTCTGCAGTTGCACTTGGCCGCTTGTAGTAGGCTTTCATCACATTGTGCCCACGGACGACGATCTCGCCCACTTCTCCCAGCGGCAATTCCTGATCCTGTTCGTCAAAGATCTTCACCTGCACGCCATAAATGGGTTGCCCTATAGAGCCAGGACGAGGAGGTTTGTCAGTTGGATTGAAAGACACCACTGGCGAGGTCTCAGACAAGCCATAACCCTCGAAGATTGGCAGGCCGTACCGCTCCTCGAATTGCTGCATCAGCTCAACGGGCAGCGCCGCTCCGCCTGAGCAACACAGCCGCAGGGAGCTCCAATCGTACTTCTCCGCCCCTGGATAGTGCTGCAAGTACCAGTACATCGTCGGCACACCGGTCAGCACCGTGACCTGATCCCGCTGGATAACCTGTAGAACCTTGTCGGGCTCGAACCGGGGCAACAGGCTGAGAGTGCCGCCCGCATATAAGGTGGCATTCATGACACAGGTCTGCCCAAAAGCGTGGAACAGAGGAAGCACGGCCAGCGAAACATCCCTGTCTCCAAGACCACACAGCCGGTCAGCCGTGAGCGCGGCGTTGTAGAACATGTTGAAATGGCTGAGCTCGGCACCCTTGGGGTGTCCGCTGACGCCGGCCGTATACAGGATGACCGCCGTGTCGTCTGCTGTCGTCTGGGCCGTGTCGAACTCACTCGCCCCTGCAGCTACCACCTTGCTCAGGAGGTGCCAGCCAGACGGCGCTTCTCCTCCTGAGACAATGAGGTGGCGACATGTCTCCACTTCCAGGGCAGCCTGCTGAGCTTCCGCCAGTGCTGTCTCATCAACGATCAGCGTCGAAGCATCAGAGTCTTCCAACTGATATGCAATCTCGGAGGCCTTAAGCAGGGTGTTCAGAGGGACAACACAACCGCCGAGTTTCAGGATCGCAAAGTATGCTGTGACGAACTCAGGCACATTGGGCAACATCACAGCCACTTTGTCACCCACCTGCACGCCGAGCTGCGCCAATCCGTCAGCACATCGGTTGGCTGCCTGGTTGAGCTCAGAATAGGTTATCATGCGAGCAGCGTGGATGAGCGCCGTGTGTTGCGGCCGGCTGGCCGCTCCGGTCTCAAGCACTATGGCCAGGTTAAGACTCATCGCCTATGCACCGGGGAGTCATGAGTAGAGAACGACTGCGGCTTGCTGCCCATGACTCGAACCTCGCAAGCTCACCTACTTGTCCTGGAACTTGGGCTGACGCTTCTCGAGGAATGCGGAAACACCCTCGAATCCGTCCTCGGTGCCGCATAGGTACACGAACTTGTCTGCTTCCAGGTCGAGGGCCTCTTCCAGGGTGCCCTCCATGCCGTGGTTGATGGCTTCCAGGATCGCCGCCGCGGTCAGCGCGCTCTTCGACGTGATCTTTCTGGCCAGGTCGGTGGCTGCCTTGATCACCTGACCGGCCGGCACCACTTTGTTCACCAGGCCCAGACGCGCCGCCTCTTGCGCGGTGACCATGTCACCGGTAAGCGTCAGCTCAATGGCCTTCCCTCTGCCGACAATCCGCGGCAAGCGAGCCGTTCCTCCCCAGGCCGGCAGCAGCCCAAGGTTGACCTCTGGCTGTCCAAAGCGCGCTGTGTCGGACGCTACCCGCATGTGGCAGGCCATGGCCAGTTCAAGCCCGCCGCCGAGGCAAATGGCGTTGATGGCAGCAACGACAGGCTTGGTGCTCCGTTCAATCTTGTTGAAGAGGCGCTGCCCCTCAACGATCAGATCCCTATGTACCTCTTTGCCTGCCCGACCGAGATCGATCTGCTCCTTGATCTCGTTGATATCCGCCCCCGCCACAAATGCAAACTGGCCCGCTCCGGTGATGATGATCGCCTTTACCTCTGGATCGGCCGATACTTCGTCAAACGCACTGCTCAGGTCCGTGACCGTCTGCTGGTTGAAGGCATTGGCCGGAGGATGGTCAATGGTCAAAGTAGCAATGCGGTCCTCCACCGACACTTTTACGTACTGGCGTTCTGCCATGGTCTAGAACTCCTTTCTTGAGGTACTAGCAAGCGTTTGTAGTGGCGACTTTAGTCGCTCTTGACGGAAGTGACTCTCACAACGACTAAAGTCGTTACTACGGAGAGCAGATCCTACGCTGTATACTCAAAAAAGCCTTTGCCGATCTTCTTGCCGAGATGGCGAGCGCGCACCTTGGTCTTTAGCAGGCGTGCCGGGCGGAAGCGAGCGCCGTATTCGGCCTTGTACTTCTCCAGATGCTCAAGCACTACGTCCAGGCCCAGGACATCGGCCAGCTGCAGCGGGCCCATGCGCTCCTCGCCATACTGCATTCCTATGCCGGCAATGGCAGCCATATCGATCTTGTCGGGCGAGGCGATGTTCTCCGTAACGCACAGTACCGCCTCGTTGATCATGGGCATCATCAGGCGCTGCCAGCTGAACTCGGTGCCAGTCGGCACTTTGCCCTCGTCCTGAAGCTGCTTGATCATGGCCTTTACGGGCTCATCGGTCTGATCCCCGTAACCGTAAAAGCCCGCGCCGGACTTTTCGCCAAGACGACCGGCGTCGTAAAGCATTTTGAACAGCTCGGGGACCTCACCGCCATACTCGTCAGCCATGTACTTCCCAGTGTGATAGACGACGTCTATGCCCAACATATCCATCAACGTGAAGGGACCCATCGGCCAGCCGAACTTGACCATCTCCTCGTCAATCTCTCGCGCTGTGGCAGCCCCTTCCGACAGCGCCAGGGCAGCCTCGTTCAGGTAGGGCATCAGCAGACGATTGACCAGGAAGCCTGGGCACTCCTGCACGATCACGGGGATCTTGCGCAGCGACTCGGTAAACATCACCACGTCGTCTATCGTCTCCTGCGAAGTGTCCAGCCCTGGGATCACCTCCACCAGCTTCATCACATGCGCAGGGCTGAAAAAGTGCATGCCAATCACCTTCTGCGGACGCTTGGTGGCGGCAGCCATCTCCGAGATGGACAAAGCTGAGGTGTTTGAAGCGAAGATGGTGTGCTCTGGACAAGCCTCTTCCAGCTCAGCAAAGACCTTGGTCTTGACGCCCATCACCTCCGGAACGGCCTCAATGACGATATCCACATCAGACAACTCATCATAGGAGAGCGTAGGAGTGCAGAGGTCTACCTTCTCCTGCATTTCTCCTGCGGTCATCTTGCCTCTATCCACGCGGCGTTGATAGATGCTGCGCAGTTGTTCCATGCCCTTGTCCAGCATCTCCTGATCAATGTCTTTCAGCACCACTGGCAAGCCCGAGTAGGTGATGACCTGAGCGATGCCCCCGCCCATGAAGCCTGCCCCCACCACCGCTGCCTTGAAGATGTACATCGACTGCCCTCCTCTCAAGATTGTCTTTGCGGAGCTGGGTGTACCTTCACCATACGCCCTTTCCGCTCCATTGTCTACTTTCTCTCCAGCACTATCGCACCGCCCTGGCCCCCGCCCACGCACTCGGTGGCCAGGCCGAGGGCAAGGTCGCGCTTCTGCATCTCGTACAATAGCGTGAGTACGATGCGGCAACCCGTGCAGCCCACGGGGTGGCCGAGGGCAATGGCGCCGCCGTTCACATTGACCTTCTCCCAATCCCAGCCGTCCTCGGCCAGTTCCTTTCCTACCGCCAGAACCTGGGCCGCAAAGGCCTCGTTCAGCTCAATCAGCTCCATGTCGGTCAGCTTAAGCCCTGCCTTTTTCAGCGCTTTGGGCACCGCATGCGCCGGACCGATACCCATAATCGCCGGGTCCACACCCGCGTAGGCATACCCGCGGATATAGGCCATGGGCTCCAGTCCCAATTCCTTCGCCTTGTCCGCTGTCATGACCAGGCAGGCTGCCGCCCCGTCGGAAATCGGACACGCGTTGGCTGGCGTCACAGTGCCGTCCTTCTTGAATACGGTCGGGTACAAGGCCGCTTTCTGCACGCTCAGCCCGGCATTAATGCACTCATCCTGTGTGATGAATTCGGACGCTACCTCTTGTCCGGCAACCTTCTTCTTCACCTCCACTGGCACAATCTCGTCCTTGAACTTGCCCATGCGCGTGGCCATAAAGGCCCTTTTGTGCGACTGCACGGCGTACTCATCCTGTTCCAGCCGAGAGATGTTGTACATCTCGGCCAGATTCTCGGCAGTGCGGCCCATGATCTGATTGCAGACTGGATCGGTCAGGCCTTCCCACAGGGTATCAACAAACTCTGTGTGGCGCAGTTTGAGGCCCCAGCGGGCGCCGCGCACCAGATAGGGAGCGGTGGACATGCTCTCCACCCCACCACACAAGAACACCTCTCCGTCCCCCGCCTGAATGGCCTGGACGGCGCTGGTGATGGCTTGCTGACCGGCAGCACAGTTGCGCTGCACCGTGTACCCTGGCACTTCTTTGGGGATGCCTGCCATCAGCGCAGCCACGCGGCCAATGTTGGGCGCATCACTGCTCTGGCCAATACATCCCAGGATTACCTCGTCTATTACAGCAGGGTCGAGTTTGGTGCGGTCGAGCAGTTCCCGGATCACGCGGGCAGCCAGGTCCTGCGCTGTGATGTCTTTGAACGCTCCACCATGGCGCCCGATCGGTGTTCGCACCCCCCCAACAACAACGACTTCCTTCATTGAACCCTCCTACGTTTCCTTTTGCTGGGTGCTAATATGGACAGGAAGCGCAAACGGCAAGGTTGTCCGCAACAGGAGTACATTCCATTGCCGAGCCTTGCCGTTCGTGAGAATTACAAGACGAGGAAAGGCAATGCCTCCACAGTGCACTCTCCTTTCCCCAAGCATCATTGCTTATCCTCTCTCCAGTCGTCGCCCCGAGACTTTGCCCACAGTCCCAGAGCACGGCTATTTTACACCAAGTCACCCAAAAAGGCAACTTGGTGACAGAATTCACAATCGCCGGCTTCGGCAGCGTATCCTTTTGGGGAATCACCCTCGCTATGGTAGAATGAGTCTGGTTCACCCCAGTCCATGCTCACCATTCTCAGGAGACGGCCAAGGAGTCACTCTATGCCGATCCGAGTGCTGCCAGCGCAGGTAGCCAATAAGATCGCGGCCGGAGAAGTCGTGGAGCGGCCGGCATCTGTGGTCAAAGAGCTCATTGAGAACGCCATCGATGCCGGTGCCACCGACATTCGCGTCGAGATCAATCAGGGCGGGCGCCGCCTCATCAGAGTCAGCGATGACGGTTCTGGCATCGGCCATGACGAGGCGCCGCTGGCTTTTGAGCGTCACTCCACCAGCAAGATCTCCAGCGAGGATGATCTCAATCACATCACCACTTTGGGCTTTCGGGGCGAAGCACTGGCCAGCATTGCAGCCGTGTCCCAGGTCACGATGCTCACCGCTGTTCGAAGCGAAGAAACGGGAACCCTCTTGCGGCTAGAGGGTGGCAAGCTCGTGCGAAGCGAGAGGCATGGCGCCAAGCCAGGGACAGTTGTGACCGTAGAAAACCTCTTCTTCAACACACCTGCCCGGCTCAAGTTCCTGCGCTCGCAAGCCACAGAGAGCAGCCACATCACCAAGCTCCTCAGCGCCTCCGCCATAGCCAATCCCGAGCTGCGTTTCAGCTTGGTTGACCAGGGAAAGCTCGTCCTCCAGACTCCTGGAACTGGCAGACTGTACGACGTACTGATCAAGGTGTTCGGCCTTGAGGTAGCTCAGCAGCTGCTTGAGATCCAGGCCGCTCAGCCCCGGCAAAGAGATGGCACCTCCGGTACTGCAGACCACGACCTACCGTCCGGCCCCAGGATCGAGGTAGGCGGGTACGTTGGAACCCCCAGCCTCCACCGCGCCAAGCGCAACTACCAGCTGCTGTTTGTCAACCGCAGATGGATCCAAGACCGTTCCCTGACCTACGCCATTGATGAGGCCTATCGCACGCTGATCCCAACGGGACGCTACCCCGCAGCAGTGATCAACATCACCATGCCGCCAGCAGACATTGATGTCAATGTGCACCCTACCAAGCGCGAAGTGCGGTTCAGAGATCCTCGGGGGGTCTTTACCACAGTCCAACGATCGGTACGGCGTACAATACTGGAGCAGGCTCCGGTCCCCACAATGGCCAGCGGGCCAGCAGCAGTCCTGCCCACTGAGTGGGCGCCGCATGAACAGATGCCCCTGCGACATCGGGGCTTCGCTGGGGTAAACCATGCGCGGCTGGCCATGGAGGTGCAACGCACCGCCGATGCTGCGCTGCCCGCGTTGACCGGCACCCCGATGACGGAGCGGTTGCCGATGCTGCGTGTGTTGGGGCAGGTCCGGCAGACCTATATCGTGGCTGAGGGCCCGGATGGGCTCTATCTCATCGACCAACACGCAGCACATGAAAGGGTTCTTCTTGAGCAGTTGCAGGCAGAGAGAGCCACGATGGCACTGTCCGCTCAGACCCTGCTTGAGCCCCTGCCGCTGGAACTCTCCGCTCAGCAGCGCACCTTGATGGATTCATTGCTGGAACAGCTGATTGCCTTTGGCTTTGATATCACGCCTTTCGGCGGCAATACCTATCTAGTTCGTGCAATCCCGGCCGCGATGACAGCTGGCCAGGTGCCGGAGACCATTTCAGAGCTTCTTGAGGCAGCTCAGGATTCAGGGGGAGCTGCCACGTCTGCAGAGCACACGCTGGCCATTATCGCCTGCCACGGTGCCGTCCGTGCTGGTAAAACACTGTCACTGGATGAGGCACGCGAGCTGATCCGCCAACTCGAGCAGACATCTGCGCCTTACACATGCCCACACGGACGTCCAACGATGATCCACTTGAGTTCGGCACAACTGGAGAAGGGTTTCAGTCGCAGGTAGAGGGGCCGCTCCCGGCCGTACGTGCATTGCGCAGCCGGTGCGAGCCTGGCCGCGCCAAGCTTCGCAGATTGGCCCGGCGACTGCCCCGCGCCCAGGGCAGCGCACCGTCGATCGGAGCCCAGATCCACACAGGAGATCGCGCACATCGCTGACGACTTTTATAGGGAGAAGAGAGAGGCCGTGATTGCCGGCGTGTGCGCAGGCCTTGCCAAGTACTTTGCAGTCAGCCCGCTAGTGCTGCGCAGCATATTCATCCTGTGGGCAATGGCCAGTGTGGCGAGCGTGGCGGCTTACATCAGTCTCTGGATTGCTCTACCGGATCAAGGAGCGACACGTCTAAACAGAGGACAAGTGGTCCGAGACAACAGCGCTGAGATCCAGTCGTATGTACTGGAGTGGATCCGGGACCTGCAGCATGTTTTCGGCGCCCAGACCACGAGGCGCCCTGACCAAATTCGGCGCGTCACCCTGCTCGGCGGTATGCTGTTCCTGCTGGGCTGTGTCCGTCTCGTAGAAAGACTGCACCTGCTTGGCCCGTTCCGCCTCTACCACTTGGGGCCGGCTGCTCTTGTTCTGATGGGCTTTGCCTGTCTGAACCGCGCGCTGCGACGCTAGGGTAGGTGGTCAGTCAATACATATGGGAGGTGCCCCAAATGACAACTTTTGTCCTACTCACAAGAGTATCTCCAGAGAAAGTGAAGCAGGTCAAGAACCTGGCGGAGATGGATCAGGCGTTTGAGCGCAAGCTGCAAGAGGAATGTCCAGGAGTGCAGCGAGTCGCTAGCTATGCCCTGCTGGGCGCGTATGACTTTTTGCACATCTTCGAGGCCCCGGACGCCCTCTCTGCCGCGAAGGTAGCCTTGCTGGCCAGTGAGTTCGGCCCGGGCAGCACCCAGACTCTTACGGCTATCCCCTTCGCGGACTTTGCCAAGATTATCGAAGAGATCTCCTGAGCCGACCCGGCAAGAAGAAAGGGCTGGGTACGATCCCAGCCCTTGTACCATTCAGCAGCCAGCCAACCTAGGTAGCGCTCTCAGCCGCGGTGAGTGCCTGCTCGAAGATGTCCAGCCCTCTATCGACCAGATCTGCGGTGATGTTCAACGCTGGCATGAAACGAACGGTGCTCATCCCGCACCCCAGCGCCAGCAATCCTCTCTCAAAACACGCGTGCACTACGGCGTCGCGCAGCTCCCCAGCGGGTTCTCTCGTATCCTTGTCCTTGACCAACTCAATGCCGATCATCAGGCCCAGCCCTCGCACGTCGCCCATAGAAGGATGCTCTGCTTGCATGCGCTGCAGCCGCTCCATGAACCTCTCGCCCATCCGTGCAGCATTCTGCATATAGCCGCCCTCAATCAGGCGGATGGTCGCCAAAGCAGCAGCGCAGGAAATCGGATTTCCACCAAAGGTGTTGCCATGCGCACCTCGTGGCCAGGTCATCAATCTTTTCTTGGCCACCATCGCCCCCAAAGGCATCCCAGACGCGACGCCCTTCGCAATACAGGTGATGTCTGGGATCACGCCCCAGTGTTCAATTGCAAACCACTTGCCCGTACGGCCCATGCCGCTCTGAACTTCGTCCTCGACAAGCAGGATGCCATACTTGTCCGCCAGCTCGCGCAACCGCGGGTGGTACAAGGCCGGCGGGACCACATAGCCGCCCTCCCCCTGAATAGGCTCCACGAAAATGGCCGCGACCTCTTCGGCAGGGATGAAATACTTGAAGAGCGTATCTTCGATGTACTTCACACAGTGGACATCACAGGACGGATACTCCAGATTGTAGGCACATCGATAGCAGTAGCCGTAAGGGATGTGCGTCACGCCGGGCACTAGAGGGGCAAAGCCCTTACGTTGCACGTATTTCGATGCAGTTAGCGACAGCGCGCCCATGCTGCGACCGTGAAACGCGCCGATGAAAGCGATCATCCTTGTCCGGCCAGTGGAATAGCGAGCTAGCTTGAACGCTGCCTCCACCGCCTCGGTGCCGGAATTAGTGAAGAACAGCTGCTTGGGCTCCTCTCCAGGCACCAGCGCGTTGAGCTTCTCAGCCAGTTCGATCTGCACGGGATAGTAAAAGTCGGTGCCTGACATGTGCACAAACTTGTCAGCCTGGTCCTTGATGGCCTGCACCACGTCGGGATGGCTGTGCCCCGTGGCCGTCACGGCAATGCCTGCCGTGAAATCAACAAACTGCACGCCGTCGACATCCCACACCACGGAACCCTGGCCATGGTCCATGACAAAGGGATACGAGCGCGTATAGGACGGTGATACGGCCTCCTCGTCCCTTCTCACATACTCCTTGGCCCGTGGCCCAGGAACTCGCTGCTTCGTTGCTGACATTGTGAACAGCCTCCTTGATATTCTGATTCATTTCACAAACTTCGCCGGCGATGGCTTCGCGCCGCTGCACATCGGGGCGGCTGGCTCCGCTTGGTCGCCCGGACACATCCCCATTATAGCGAAGAACAGGGTGCCACAAAACTGCAAGAGTCTCCAGTCTCATGGGCGCCGCACAACAATCGTTTGACAATGGAAATGTTCTGTGAGAGAATAGCCCTCGCAGAACACAAGACGACACAGCCCAAGGCAGCTTCACCGGGGACTGAGCCTCTAAGTGCAAGCCGTGACGTCTGATCCCTGCAGCCAGTATCGCAACGATGAGGAGAACCGATGAATACTGTGGCGCTCGACGGCGAGAGCCTCAACATCAGCACAGTCATCCAGGTCGCCAAAACCTGGCAATCACCTGACACCGTGCTGGTTACTCTTGCCCCCAAGGCAACCGAACGCGTATGCACTTGCCGGGAGGCTGTGGAGCGCCTGCTGGCCGACAGGCAAATCGTGTATGGAGTCACTACGGGCTTTGGTGCGTTCAAGGACCGCCTCATCACAGCCGATCAGGCTGCACAATTGCAGCGCAACTTGCTGATGAGCCACGCTGTGGGTGTAGGGCAGCCGCTGCCCGAAGAGACCGTGCGCGCCATGATACTGATCCGTGCCAACACCCTGGCCAAAGGATACTCCGGCATTTGTCTGCAGACTTTGCAGGCACTGCTCAACCTGTTGAACCACGGCGTGCACCCCATCGTCCCGGCGCAGGGTTCCGTCGGAGCCAGTGGAGACTTGGCTCCATTGGCGCATATGTCCCTGGTGCTAATCGATATGGGCGAGGCGATGTACCAGGGTAAGCGTATGAACGCTGCTGAAGCGCTGCGGCAGAGTGGGCTAGCACCAGTGGAACTGGAGGCCAAGGAATCGCTTGCCCTGATCAATGGTACGAGCCTGATGACTGCCATCGGCTGCCTGGCTGCAGACCGAGCACAGAGGCTTGTTCAGACTGCCAACATTACTGCTGCACTCAGTTTGGAAGCGCTCAACGGCACGCCCCGCGCTTTCGATCCACGCCTGCACGCTGTGCGCCCACACCGGGGTCAAACCACCTGTGCCGCCTACCTGCGGGCGTTGCTCCAAGGCAGCGAATTCGTTCGCAGTGACGATAGCACGAACATCCAGGATGCCTACACCTTGCGCTGCATCCCTCAGGTTCACGGAGCCGTCGCGGATGTCATCGCCCACGCACAGAGCGTGCTCGAAGTGGAGCTCAACGCTGCCACAGACAATCCGCTCATCTTTCACCAGGAGGGCGAACAGATCGCGCTGTCAGGCGGCAACTTTCACGGGGAACCGGTGGCATTGGCGATGGACTACCTAGGGCTGGCTGTGACTGACCTGGGCAACATGTCAGAGCGGCGCATCGCGCGCTTGCTTGATACGGCGACCAATCAGGGCGTACTGCCTCCCGCACTCATCGATCGCGCCGGGCTCAACTCCGGGCTGATGATGCTGCAGTATACCGCAGCCGCCTTGGCCTCCGAGAACAAGGTCTTGGCGCATCCCGCCAGCGCGGACTCTATTCCCACATCGGCTAACGCCGAGGATCACGTCAGCATGGGGGTCACCGCAGCGCGCAAGGCCACACAGATCGTTGACCATGTCGAAACCATCGTCGCCCTGGAACTGCTGTGCGCAGCACAAGGGGTGGACTTCAGGAGGCGCCAAGAGCCCTCCATGCAGCTGGGACGGGGGACAAGAGCCGCCTACGAGGCCGTTCGAGACAGGGTGCCCTTTATTGCGACCGATGAAGTGATGTATCCCCACATCAGCAGCGTCAGACACTTGGTACGTGAAGGGCGCATCCTCGACGCAGCCGAGCAGGCCCTGACGGTTGACACATAGACGGTGAAAGGCACGCGCGCACCTGGCGAGATGACCGCTACCTTCTCCTTTGACCTGGAGCAATCCGA
>JBFEPU010000022.1:0-17770 GCA_041549915.1 Anaerolineae bacterium
ACGCATACCCATGAGGGTCTCAATCAGGCGCCGGTTGTCGCGCTGATGCAGGCCCACGCTGGGTTCATCCAGGATGTAGAGCACACCCATCAGTTGAGATCCGATCTGAGTAGCCAGACGTATGCGCTGTGCCTCACCGCCTGAAAGCGTCACCGCGGTCCGAGCCAGGGTCAGATAATCCAAACCAACATCGACCATGAATTTGAGCCGAGATTTGAGTTCTTTGAGAACCAGGCGGGCAATCGTCTGCTCCCGCTCTGCCAACACGTCGGGCAGGCTGTCCACCCATAGCATCGCCTGGGCAACCGACATATCCGCGACAGCTACGATCGACTTCTCAGCCACGGTCACCGCCAGACTCTCGCGCTTGAGCCGTCTGCCATCACAAGTCGGACAGGCGTGTGTGCTCATGTAGGACTCGATCTGCGCCCGCATATAATCGGAATTGCTCTCGTGATGACGGCGCCGCAGGTTTGGCACCACCCCTTCGAAGGGCGTTTCGTACTCACGAAGGTGCCCGTACCGGTTCCGATAGTGCAACCGGATCGCCTCGTCTCCCGAGCCATAGACAAGCACATTCAGCTGTTCGGGTGTGAGCTCCTGCACAGGGGTATCCAGCGTAAAACCGTAGTGATCCGCCACCGACTGCAGCAGCTGCCAGTAATAGCTGTCCGGATCATCACTCCGGGCTAGATTCCAGGGACTGGGTTCGATGGCCCCCTCACTGAGCGACAGAGCCTTGTCAGGAATCACGAGCTCCGGATCGATCTCCAGCAGAGCTCCAAGACCCGTGCAGTCTGGACAAGCGCCATGGGGACTGTTGAAAGAGAAGCTTCGTGGTTCGAGATCAGGCAGGCTGACGCCACAATATCCGCAAGCTAGGTGCTCTGAGTACAGGTATTCAGTGCCATCCTCCAACACAACTTTGGCCACGCCAGCACCAAGCTTGAGGGCGGTCTCAACTGAGTCAGCGAGCCGCGCGCGATCGATGCCGGTGTCTGGATCTTCTGCTTTGGCTACGATCAGCCGATCCACTACGGCCTCGATGGTGTGCATCTTGTAGCGTTCAAGGGAGATCTCTTCGTTTACATCCCGAATCTCGCCGTCCACGCGCGCACGGACAAGCCCCGATCGCCGAATGTCAGTGAAGACTCGCCGATGCTCTCCCTTGCGGTCCTTGATCAGGGGGGCCAAGAGCATGATACGAGTGCCCTCCGGCAAGCCGAGGACGGCATCCACGATCTGCTGAACCGTCTGGCGCTCGACCAGCCGCCCACAGCTGGGGCAGTGAGGGACACCAACTCTCGCGTACAGCAGTCGTAGGTAGTCATAGACCTCAGTAATCGTCCCAACAGTCGAGCGCGGGTTGTGTCCAGCTCGGCGCTGATCAATGCTGATAGCCGGTGACAACCCTTCAATTGAATCAACGTCAGGTTTGTCCATCTGACCCAAGAACTGACGGGCATAAGCGGACAGCGATTCTACATACCGACGTTGGCCCTCCGCAAAGATGGTGTCAAAGGCCAAGGAGGACTTGCCTGACCCAGAGATCCCTGTGATGACCACGAACTTGTCCCTTGGGATCTCCACATCAATGTTCTTCAGATTGTGTTCACGGGCTCCGCGGACGGTGATCTTTTCCTGAGGCATCGCATTCCCCTGCTACTAACTACCACGGGGAGGAACGTTTGTTCTATCCGATCATAGCACAACTGTTCTGATGTGTCAACTGCCGTGGCAAACGCTTATTATACCCAAACAGTGCCTCGAGAGCAAGTCATCGGAGCGAGGTTTGAATAGAGCGTGGGGGGAGACCCAGCGGCAGCATGCGGACTGTGAAGCAGGCACTGGGCCGCACAAGGGCCCTTGCTTCCCTTGTCGATCGGAGCCCTAGTTCCGGGAGAAACGCAGGAAATCGCCCATCTTCCGCCACAGCGAAAGCATTCCCCTCTGCCTCAGCGCCTTGGTGCGCCCTCCCTTGTCACCGCGAGAGAAGCATTCCCAATGGACGATCGAGTCGAGGGGCAAGCGAGGGGTCGGAGGCTGGTACTCGTGCAGAGGGTATCCCAGCGTAATCAGGCCAACAACTCGCATCCCTTCTGGCAAACCAAGCGCCTGCCACACCTTTGCCTCGTCAAACAGGCCAATCCAACAAGTCCCCAGACCCAGTGCGGTGGCTGCCAGCATTAGGTTCTGACTGGCGAGGCAGCAGTCGTGGATGTACCAGGAACTGCGTCGCTCGTCGCCGCACAGCGCAATAAGCACCGGAGCCTCCGCGACATGGCTCTGCAGAACCACTCCTGCGATCCCTGTGCTCTTGGCCAACGCCCTACGGCGCTCAGGGTCCGTGAGCACCACAAACTGCCAAGGCTGCATGTTTACGGCGCTGGGAGCCCATCGTGCTGCATCCATCACTCGTTCGATCAGTTCACGTGGCACCGGGTCTGGCCGATAGCGACGCACGCTGCGCCGGAGGCGAATCGTCCTCTCAGTTGGCGTGAGCTCTTCCTCGTTTAACACAGAATCCCTCCAATGTTGACGGAGCCCCACGGACTGCGCTCCGCCGCCCGGACTTTGCTCAAGGTTCCGACATGTGCTATATTCTCAGGTATCGCCCTACCTCAAGGGCGAGCAGGAGGTGGACGATGACAGAACATGGTGTGGCAACCCTCGCCGTTCACGCTGGAGCCGCCGCCCCACATCTTGATTATACTCCCATATGCGCGCCGATACATAACGCCGTGACGTATACGTATGGCGATATGTCGACGCTGGACGCCGTCTTCTCCGGTCAGCGCGAGGGTTATGTCTACAGTCGCTTTGGCAACCCCACAGTGGCCACCCTCGAAAGAGCGGTCGCCGAGCTGGCAGGAACAGCCACTGCAGTAGCATGCGGGTCCGGGATGGCCGCCCTTCATCTCGCTCTGCTGGCGGCGGGCGCCCGACCTGGGAATACCGTGCTTACTGCGGAAGACCCCTACGGTGGAACCCTTAGCCTGCTCAGGGAGGTGTTCGCTGCGTCTGGTGTCCGCGTTCATGCCGTGGACATGACGGATCTAGACGCCGTCACTGCAGCCATTGAGGATTCGCGGCCCACCGTCGTTCTTTTGGAGACGATTTCGAATCCGCTGCTGCGCGTTGCTGATGTCTGCACGGTGGCACGGCTAACCCACGCCGCAGGGGCTGTACTCATTGTCGACAATACCTTTGCCACGCCGTGCCTGTACCGTCCTGCTGACGACGGAGCCGATTATGTCGTCCACAGTGCCACCAAGTACCTTGGTGGTCATGGAGACGTCATGGGAGGCCTTGTCGCTGCTTCCGAAGAGAGGTGCCAGGCAGCCCGTGAGCTGCAGAAGCTCATTGGCAACATTCTCGGTCCCAACGAAGCATGGCTTATCCTGCGCGGCCTGAGGACGTTGGTGCTGCGGATGCGTCAGCACTGCCACAACGCCCACCTGGTGGCTCACTTCTTGAGTTCGCACCCGCGTGTCAGGCGGGTGCACTACCCATCGCTGCCAACACATCCTCAGTTTGCCCTGTGTCGGCATTTGTTCGCGACCAACATGTACGGAGGCGTGGTGTCCTTCGAGCTCGACACCGACGATCAAGTGCAAGTCTTCCGTTTCATGGATGCGCTGCAGCTAGTCCGGACCGGAACAAGTCTTGGCGATGTCACCAGTCTAATTCTGTACCCTGCGCATTCCTCACACCGATCGCTGAGTGAGGGGGAAAGGCAGCGGCTTGGCATCGTGGCTGGGCTGGTGCGACTGTCGGCGGGAATCGAGGACGCCTCCGACATTATCGCAGATCTGGCTCAGGCGTTGTCGGGTCTACAATGAGTCGAAAGGCAACCCCAGGTAGGTTAGGGCCAAGCCTCCCGGACCCAGTGTGCGAACGGAAGGCTCCCTTGATACCAGAGTCCACGGTGATCCTGGTGATCGGTGGGGGCGACCTGGGAACCGGGGTTGCCCATCGGCTGCATCGCGCCGGATTCAAGGTCGTGGTGGCTGAGTTGGCAGAGCCAACTGTGATCCGGCGTGCTGTGGCCTTTGCATCGGCGGTATACGAGGGCAAAGTCGAGGTAGAGGGTGTCGAGGCCAGGCTGGCCAGCGCAATCGAGGCCGTCTGGTCTCTGCTGGCGCAGCAGATCGTACCCGTTCTGGTCGCTCCAAAAGGCACAGCGCCTAGTTCTTTGAAGCCACACGTGATTGTTGACGCGCGCATGGCCAAACGCAACCTCGGCGTGACGCTCAACGACGCACCCATTGTGATTGGCCTGGGTCCTGGTTTCTCTGCGGGCGACGACGTGCATGCTGTGGTGGAGACAAACCGCGGTCACAACCTGGGCCGCCTAATCCTGAAGGGACAGGCCGAGCCCAACACACATGTCCCTGGTCGGGTGCACGGCCATGGGCGAGCGAGAGTGCTGTGGGCACCCCGCGCAGGGCGCTTGCGAAGCGGCGCAAGCATTGGTCAGCAGATCGAGGAGACACAGGTGGTTGCCTGGGTGGAGGAGCAGGCTGTGCGGGCCAGCATATCCGGTGTTTTGCGCGGCCTGGCGCATGATGGCTTGTTGGTCCGCAAAGGGCAGAAGGTGGGCGACATAGATCCAAGGGGGATTGCAGAGTACTGTTTCACTATCTCGGACAAGGCACGTGCAATCGGTGGCTCGGTCCTGGAGGCCGTTCTCCACCTCAGGCAGCATTTGACAACCCAGGGTTCTTCTGTTAAGCTCTCAACCGAAAGGAGCGGTGAAGTTGGTCTGTGAAGACTATGTCACGGCATCCACGGTCGAGGAAGCACTGGCCACCCTAGCCTCACTCCGCGGCCAGGGGCGAATCATCGCCGGCGGAACCGATCTCATCATCCAGCTCCAGCGCCGTGAGCGCGAGTTTGGCTGTCTGGTCGATGTCAGCCGCGTCCCTGGTCTGGACGAGATCACGTTGGATGACTCGTACGTCATCGTGGGCGCCACGGTCACCCACGCCCAGATTGAACGATCGCCGCTGATCCGAGAACGAGCTCCGGTGTTGGCTGAAGCCTGCTCCATGGTGGGGTCCCCACAGATCCGCAATGTCGGGACCTTGGCTGGCAACGTGGTCAATGCCCAACCCGCGGCAGATGGGTCTATCGCCCTCCTTGCCATGGACGCTGAGGCTCAGATTGTCAACTTGACCGGCCACCAGTGGGTGCCGCTGGCCAGCCTCTTCGTCAGCCCCGGCGTGTCACGTGTTGACGCGACAACCGAGATGATTACCGCGTTCCGCTTTCGCGCGCAGGCACCGAGGGAGTCTTCCGCTTACGAGCGACTGGCACGGCGTAAGGCTGTGGCACTGCCTCTGATCAACGTCGCAGTACGGCTTCTTCTGGATGCAGCAGGCGCACACATCCGAGAGGCACACATTGCCATCGGGCCCGTGGCCCCCGTGCCGTTCAGGGCCCAGGAAGCCGAGGCCCTGCTGGAGGACCAGCCCGCAAGCGAGGAGGCGATCAGCGAAGCGGCCGAGATGGCAGTACGGGAGAGCAAACCTCGAAGCAGCCTGCTCCGTGCGGGCAAGGAGTATCGTCGTGAGCTAATCCGTGTGCTGACGCGCCGTGCTCTGCGCAGGGCACTGCAAGACGCAAGAGGGTAGGATCATGGTCAAGACCTACGCACTGCAGATGATCGTCAACGGCGAAGAGGTGGAACTGCAGGTTGAGCCATCGGCGACCCTGGCCAACGTCCTGCGTGAGCAGTTGGCGCTGACAGGGACAAAGATCGGGTGTGAGGAAGGCGAATGCGGTGCCTGCACCGTACTCGTCGAGAACCAAGCCGTCAATTCTTGCATCTATCCGGCGATGAAAGCAGCCGGGCGTCACATTCTGACGGTGGAAGGCCTCGCCCACAACGAGCAGTTGCATCCGCTGCAGCGTGCATTCTTGGAGCGCGGTGCAGTGCAGTGCGGATACTGCACGCCCGGCCTTCTGCTTACCGCGGTCGCCTTGCTGGGCCAGAACCCCAACCCCAGTGAAGCCGAGATCCGCCGTGCGATTTCGGGCAATCTCTGCCGCTGCACTGGTTATACAAAGGTCATCCGCGCAATCCAGCAGGCGGCACAGACTTTGTAGAACTGCTACACTCGAGGCCCGACTGCTACGCCGTGCCCCCTCACGCCGGCCATCTCCCCGCAAATCAAGACATACACCGCGGCGACAGACCGAGTGCGTGGAGAGGGTGGCCCTTTCCGCGTGCCGCCCGTCGCTGGGTAGAGATCCGACCGGCAGGCCCGATGTGCCGATCGCGGCCGTCCTATAGGCTCACCTGTTGAAGGCCCGCGCTCCAGGCTCGCGTGGGCGTTGTGCGTACCCGGGTGGAAGCCGACCACCCCGAAGGCACCGCCTGCTCCGTCGGAGGTCTCAGACCTCCGTCGCTTAGCGTATGATCCGCCGGATCAGCGGTGGTGGCAGCACCGCAACGTCGCTCCACTGGTAGGCGCTGATCAACCGCTGACGCGCCTCGTCCATTCGCTCCCTGTCGTTTGCGTAGATGGTGAGCAGTGGTTCATCTTTCTGCACGTACTCGCCAACCTTCTTGGCCAGGACGACGCCTACCGCGTGGTCCACGCGGTCGCCCTTCTTCTGGCGGCCGGCTCCGAGAGCAACGGCTGCCAAGCCCACTTCCATCGCGTTGATAGCGGCCACGTAGCCAGCACGTGGCGAGCGAAGGGGCTCCACCAGCCGCGCCTGCGGCATCAGAGCAGGATTGTCAACCACTCGATCGTCCCCACCCTGTGCACGCACCCACTCTCTGAACTTGGCAACCCCTTGACCGGACTCGATGGCACCGGTCAGCAGATCCCTGCCAGCTTCGGGGGTAGCGCACTTTTCCGCCAAAAGAAGCATTTCGGCAGCCACAACCAAGCAGTGTTCCAGCAAATCCTCGGGCCCACGTCCCTGCAAGGTTGCGATTGCTTCAGCAACCTCCAGGGCGTTGCCCACCGCATACCCGAGGGGCTGCTCCATGTCTGAGATCACGGCCGACACCCGCCGACCTGCCCCACGCCCGATCTTCACCATGGTCTCCGCTAGCTGCACCGCATCCGCCTCCGTCTTCATGAAGGCGCCACTCCCCACCTTGACATCGAGCACGATCGCAGTGCTGCCTGAAGCGATCTTCTTGCTCATGATGGAGCTGGCAATCAGCGGCAGGCTCTCGACCGTGGCACACACATCGCGCAGAGCATACATCAGGCCATCCGCCGGAGCGAGATCTGCCGACTGGCCGGCAACGACGATGCCGTGCGTCTTGAGCAGATCCATGAACTCCTGCCGCGTCAGATCCACATTGAACCCAGGGATCGATTCCAGCTTGTCCAGGGTGCCCCCTGAAAAGCCCAGTCCGCGACCCGACATCTTCCCGACCGCAAGGCCAAGGCCGGCGACCAACGGAGCGACAACCAGCGTCGTCTTGTCCCCCACCCCACCAGTGGAGTGTTTGTCAACGACGACTGGGGCAATGCCGGACAGGTCAAGCATGTCGCCGGACCGGGCCATCGACAAGTTCAGCTCAACAGTCTCTCGCTCCGACATGCCCCTCCAAAGGATCGCCATCAGGAAGGCAGACATCTGATAGTCCGGTATCTCCCCATGGGTATAACCGAGCACCATGAACTCGATTTCTTCGTTCGTCAACTCCTCGCCTTGGCGCTTCCTGCGAATGACGTCCACAGCTCGCATGCAAACTCTCCTTTCACCACCGGGCTATGACGGTCGTACATAATGATAGCACAGTGTGCCCAAAGTGGCAACAGTTGGTGTACAGTCTGCGGTTGACGCAAGTTCTCAGGAGAGTATACTCTAGGAAACCGCGTTTCTCGCAATCCAGGACCCGTGAGCCTGGACGTGAAAGGAAGAGGAGGCAATCCGTGGCGGAGTGGAAAGCTGTGGGAACGGAAGGTATGCTCGAAGACGGCGAGATGACCGAGGTCAAGGTTGTTGACGCTGTACTGCTGCTGGCTCGGGTCGAGGGACAGTACTACGCTGCGCAGGGACTGTGTCCTCATATGCGCGCGCATCTGGCCCGCGGCAAGCTCAATGGGCTCCTTGTCACCTGCCCAGCTCACAGGTCGCGGTTTGATCTGCGACAGGGGCGCAACCTGGAATGGGCGCCTAGGCTGCCCGGTCTGATACGGCGCATGGCCCAGGTACTCCAGTCGCCCCGGGACCTGCGCACCTACAGCACGCGAGTGGCAGACGGCCAGGTCTGGGTGAAGATGGACTAGCTCACCAGCCGTGGCTTCAGTGGTGACTATGCCCCCACAGGAACCGGGCTACAGCAGGCGCGCCGCCACCACGCCTGGGCCGGTCGCCCACTCAGCAGCGCTTTGCCTGATCACCTGCACCCGGCACACGAGCTCGCTGCGCAAGAACCACAGGATCTGCTGCCCGACACGCTGGACGTGACGCCGTCACTGCCCTTGCTCAGGGCAGCAAAGGTCGAGATCAGGCGGCGCCCATGGTTGCGCTCACAATGCGGACAGGGGGCAGGGTCATCGCTCTGGCTGAAACGGCGCAGCAACTCGAACTTGCAGCCACAGTCATCGCACATGTATTCGTAGAGAGGCACGGTTTTCACCTCAAGTCATTCCCGGTATAATGCGATTGTACTCAATGACTCGACAATGGTCAAGGAGGGCCGAAGATGAAAGATCTTGCCGAGCGCGCGCTCAACGCGGCTCAGTTGCAGGGAGCCAGCTACGCGGACGCGCGCATCTTGCAGCGCAAGACGCAGTCCATCGTGGTGAAGAATGGACATGTGGAGGCACTGGCGCAGGACGATGACCAGGGCTTTGGTGTCCGGGTGGTGGTCAATGGTGCGTGGGGCTTTGCCAGCAGTTCCGTACTCACGCTCGACGAAGCGACTCATGTCGCCGCCCGTGCGGCGGACATCGCGCGCGCCAGCAGTCTGGTCAAGATTCATGACGTGACCCTTGGCCCCCCTGAAGTCCATGTCTCCCGCTACGAGACTCCCGTCGAGGTGGACCCATTCTCCGTCCCGCTCCAGGACAAGATTGCCCTGCTACTGGCCGCCGATGCAGAGATGCGTCACATCAAAGGCATCGCCATTACAGAGAGCAACATGGAGTTCGTGCAGGTAGAAAAAGTGTTTGCCAGCACAGAGGGCAGCTACATTGAGCAAAAGCTCGTGGAGAGTGGCTCGGGCATGGAAGCTACGGCTGTCAGCGAGGGTGAAGTGCAGACCCGTGCTTTCCCCAATAGCTTCGGCCGGCAGCAGGGGAAAGCTGGATACGAGTTCGTCCGCGATCGCAAGCTGGTGGAGAACGGCCAGCGCGTCGCCGACGAAGCCGTGTCCTTGCTCACCGCACCCCAGTGCCCTAGTGGCATCACAACCTTGATCCTCGACTCCACACAGCTGGCCCTGCAAGTGCACGAGTCGTGCGGCCACCCGATAGAACTGGACCGTGTGATGGGTGAGGAAGCAAGCTTCGCTGGCACCAGTTTCCTGACGCAAGAAAAGCTCGGGTCCTATCGCTATGGCTCGCCCATCATCAACATCTATGCCGACGCCACGATTCCCGGGGCACTTGGAACCTTCGGCTATGATGACGAGGGCGTACCGGCGCAGCGGGCTGCCATCGTGAAGGGCGGCATCTTCTCCGGCTATCTTACCTCACGAGAAACGGCGTCCCTGCTCGGGGCGCGAAGCAACGGCACGATGCGTGCGGATGGCTGGAACCGCATCCCCTTGATCCGTATGACCAACATCAACCTCGAACCGGGTACCTGGGAGTTCGATGACTTGATCTCCGATACCGACGATGGCATCTACATGGCCATCAACAAAAGCTGGAGCATCGACGACAAGCGCCTCAACTTCCAGTTCGGAACGCAGCTTGCCTATGAGATCAAAAAGGGCAAGCTCGGCACCATGCTCAAGAACGCGACCTATACGGGTATCACCCCCGAGTTCTGGGCCTCCTGTGATGCCATCTGCAGTGAGAAGCACTGGCAAATCTGGGGGCTTCCAAACTGTGGCAAGGGCGAACCCATGCAGGCAGCGCATGTCGCGCATGGCGCTGCTCCGGCACGGTTCCGCAATGTCC
Organism: Anaerolineae bacterium; assembly: GCA_041549915.1. Taxonomy (GTDB): domain Bacteria; phylum Chloroflexota; class Anaerolineae; order UBA2200; family UBA2200; genus JBFEPU01. The sequence goes on from JBFEPU010000022.1 coordinate 10,107, forward strand.
GCGTCGGCATCGCCTAGTCCGCGTTGCCAGAAGACCTCTCTCGACCAAGGAGATATCCAAGATGCTGGGTTCGGAGCGCATGAAACAGATCACAGAGCGCCTTCTGACGTACTCCACTGCACAACAGACCGAAGTGGTGCTGTTCAGCGAAGATACGTACTTGACGCGTTTTGCCAACTCCCGTATCCACCAAAACGTCGCAGAACGGAACGCGCAGATACGCGTGCGCGCGGTGGCCGGCCAGAAGGTCGGTGTAGCCTCCACCAACGACCTGAGCGATGCTGCACTCCAGCGAGTTGCCGAGAACGCCCTCCAGATTGCATCGCTGCAGCCAGATAATCCTGACTTTCAATCCTTGCCTGCACCGCAGCCTATACCCGAAGTCAAAGCCTTTGTGCAAGCGACGGCCAGCATTACACCACAGGAGCGCGCTCAGGCCGTCGCAACCGTCTGCAAGCTGGCCACTGAGCGCGGCCTCATCGCCTCCGGCGCCTATAGCTCTGCCACCACTGAGTACGCAGTGGCAAACTCACATGGGATCTTTGCTTACGCCCCGCAGACATTGAGCGAGCTCTCTGCGGTCGTTATGTCGATCGACAGCTCCGGATATGCAAGTTCTAGCTCATTGGATGTTCGGCAGATCGACCCTGAGCAGATCGGTCGCGAGGCCGTGGACAAGGCCACGCGCGGCCGGAACCCGAAAGCCATTGAGCCCGGCGAGTATACAGTGATCCTCGAAGAGTACGCCGTCGCCACCTTGATGACCTATCTATCCTATCTTGGTCTGGGAGCGCTGTCGGTACAGGAGGGTCGCAGCTTCATGGCCAACCGGTTTGGCCAGCGCATCACTGGCGACAACATCTCCATCTGGGACGACGGACTGGATACGACAGGCTTGCCTGTGCCTTTCGACTTTGAAGGAGTGCCCAAGCAGCGGGTGGAGCTCATCACCGACGGTGTGGCCAAAGCCGTTGTCTACGACAGCTACACTGCAAACAAGGAAGGCAAGCAATCGACCGGCCATGCCCTGCCTGCGCCGAACACGTATGGTCCGCTACCGAGCAACCTCTTCCTGGGAGCTGGAACTAGCACCAAGGAAGAAATGCTTGCTTCGATAGACCGCGGCTTGTGGGTTACACGCTTCCACTATGTCAACCCAGTACATCCACTGAAGACCATCTTGACGGGCATGACCCGCGATGGCACGTTCTGGATCGAGAAAGGTGAGATCCAGAAGCCAACGAAGAACCTGCGTTTCACCCAGAACACCCTGGAAGCCCTGTCCAGAGTGCGCACGATCACAGAGCAGACCAGGCTGAGCCGCAGTTTCTTCGGTGGCATTCGAGTTCCTGCCCTCTGCATCGACCGCTTTGCCTTCACCGGCGCGACAGAGTTCTAGCCAAAGAAACTGGCCGAGGACGAATATGAGCAGCAGGCACCACGTACCCACTCCAAAGAGACGCTGGCCAGGCCTGCCCACACCTTCCACGCGGGCCTTTCTGCGCGAGGCACGACGCACACCAGGCTATTCCCTGCGAGATTGGATTCACGGCTACGTCTACGCACGCTGGCCGTATCTCTACATCGCAGTGGCCACAGGCGAGCATCCGGTAGCACCAGTTCTAGGACGGATCGGAGGTTGGTTCGCGCGACGGCTGTTCCCCGAGGTGGCCGCAGCATCTGGAGGCATCACTGCCGTGGATACCTACCACGGCAAAGTCGTCCCGCTGCAGGCAGCCACGCAGCTGGTCAGCGTTGCCGAAGATGTGCGTCTGACGGATCTTGAGCAGATAATCCCCTACGCCCTGGCTCGCGACATTGTGCTGCGCCATCCTGATCACATCGTCGTCCTGGAGTGCCCGTGCCGTGCCGCACGCACCAAACCATGCCTCCCGCTCGACGTGTGTCTCATCATTGGCGAACCTTTTGCCACCTTCGTCGCCGAGCACCATCCACGGCGTTCTCGCTGGATTGCGTCCAGCGAGGCGATCGAAATCTTGCACGCCGAAGACGAACGAGGACACTCCCATCACGCGTTCTTCAAGGACGCCATGTTCGGCCGCTTTTACGCAATCTGCAACTGCTGCTCGTGCTGCTGTGGCGCCATGCAGGCTTGGCAGCACGGCACCCCGATGCTGGCATCCTCCGGCTACATCAGCCACGTCGAGGCCGACCAATGCACGGCCTGCGGTTCGTGTGCGGAGGTCTGTCCATTCGACGCGCTGTCCATGAACGACGGAGTGGCCTCTGTGGATAAGGCTGTCTGCATGGGCTGCGGCGTCTGTGTTTCCCACTGCGAAGGAGGAGCGCTATCCCTTGTTCGTGACCCAAGCAAGGGCGAGCCACTGGAAATCCAGCGCCTCATTGCGGATGCGGCAAACGCCGCCAAGCCCTAGGTCGGGAGTCTGCATGGCGGAGACAATGCCTGGGCCACAGGACGCCACGCGGGCCCGCCGGGAGGCACTGCGCAGGCTTTTCCTCTTGCGGCGCGACGTCACCTTCCTGAACCACGGTTCCTTCGGAGCCTGCCCGCGACCCGTCTTTGAAGCCTACCAGAGCTGGCAGCTGGAACTTGAGCGCCAGCCAGTCGAGTTCTTGACTCGTCGCTTCAACGATTTGCTGCGTGTGGCCCGAGAGGAACTTGCCGCTTTCGTGGGAGCGGCTGCGGACGAGCTCGTGTACGTGCCGAATGCCACGACTGGCCTCAACATCGTCGCACGGTCACTTGCACTGCAGCCTGGCGATGAGGTGCTGAGCACTGACCACGAATACGGCGCTCTGGATCGCGCCTGGCGCTTTGTCTGTCAGCGGCGTGGAGCACGCTACATCAATCACACCCTTCCCATACCGGTCCAGTCGCCCGACCAGGTGATCGAGGCGCTCTGGGAAGGAGTGAGCGACAGAACAAGGGTGGTTTTCCTGAGTCACGTAACCTCACCTACGTCGCTGATCTTACCCGTCGCCGAGGTGGTCCGCCGCGCACGGGAGGCGGGTATACTGACTGTGATCGATGGCGCTCACGCGCCTGGACAGATCGCGGTGGATTTGTCATCCCTCGGTGCCGACTTTTACGTCGGCAACTGCCACAAGTGGATGTGCGCGCCCAAAAGCGCCGCGTTCCTCTATGCGCGACGCGAAGCACAGTCACTGGTCAAGCCGCTAGTCGTCAGTTGGGGATGGCAGAGCGAGACACCAGGACCGTCACGCTTCATCGACGAGCAGGAGTGGCAAGGCACTCGTGATATCGCCGCTTATCTGGCCGTTCCCAGCGCAATCGCGTTCCAGGCGGAACACGACTGGCCAAGCGTTCGTGAAGACTGCCACGAGCTAGCTCGATGGATCCGTCGGGCGATTGCCAAGCTGACCGGGCTGGACCCAATCTCGCCCGATTCGCCGCAATGGTACGGCCAGATGGTGAGCGTACCCCTGCCCTCTTGTGATGTCAAAGCACTGCAGGGGCGCCTCTATGACGAGTTCGCGATCGAAGTGCCACTTATGCTCTGGAATGGTCAACCACTGATCCGGGTGTCGGTCCAGGGCTACAACACATCGGCCGACGTGGAGGCTCTGCTGTCCGCTCTCTCTAGACTTCTACCACCGTTCCTGGATTGAGCGCGTTGGCCGGCGGATGAGGCAGCCGCCTCTTGGCTCGGTTGGCATCAACCCTGGCCGCAGCCCTGCGCCGACCTAGAAGGAGTGCCGGGAAAACACATGGAAGATTCAGACTCCGTAATCGAGCGTGATGAACTGGAGCCCTCCCCCAAGGTCGCCGTGCATCCGGTGCCCTGGAGCAAGCGCGACATGCTCTGGGCAGTCATGCTGGGCCTTGGCGTGGTGTTGGCGCTGGTTGTTGTGCTGGTCGTGGGACTGCAGCTGCTGTCCTCAGCCACGGACATAGGCTTTTCGCCTGGTTGGTTTGGCACGGTGGTACTGATGGCGGAGTTGGGCCTCCTGTTGCCTGTCTGGGCGCTCGGTGTGCTCAAGTACCGCGTGCCTTGGGGCACCGTCGGCTTTCGCCGCTTTGACCTGTTGCGAGACACAGGGCTAGGCTGCCTGTTCTTGTTCGGCGCCCTAAGCTGTAATGCGCTCTGGGCCATCGCGCTCGCTTTTTTCGATCTTCGTGCACAGCCCGACGTGCTGCCCCTGTTCGGCGGCGGCACCTCTGGCCTCCTCATGGCACTGCTTGCCGGTGGATTGGTTGCACCAATCGCCGAGGAAGCTTTCTTCCGTGGATACCTATTCGCTGGCTTGCGTCAACACCTGGGGCGCTTGCCAGGCATTGTGCTGAGTTCAGCACTGTTCGCTGTGCTGCACATCCTTCCCACTTCCTGGCCGCCGATCTTTCTTCTGGGCATGCTCTTCGCAGTCCTCTATGAGCAGACAGGATCCATATGGCCGGCCGTCTTTGTGCACGGGACCATCAATGCTCTGAGTTTCCTGTCTTCCTACCTGTTCCAGGTCGTGGGAGGCTAGGGAACGGTGTGCCCGATTTGTGCGTCTCTGGGATATCAGGGATACCTTCTCATCCTGCAGCAGGGTCGTGGGAGGCATGTATGGGAACGCATCGCTCCAGCGAGGCAACGCTCATGAGACATATCGGAACTGGACTTCTCCTGGCGGCTGTCGCCGTGTGCAGTTGCCTTCGCCCCAGACCAGACAGCCTCGCCATCTACTTCCCTGTCAGGCGTATGTCCACCGACGACATGGCAAACGCCGAGCTCAGCTGCCTTCCCCCCAGACCAGACAGCTTCGCCATCTACTTCCCTGTCAGGCGTATGTCCACCGACGACATGGCAAACGCCGAGCTTGCTGAGCTCGCGTTGCAGGACGAGCCGATCCTATCTGCAGGCGACATCATCTCCTACACAAGGGCAACCCATGAAATCGAGCTGACCCCGTCAGCGTACGACACGATCCAGCGGCTGGAAGTTCCGGTCTCCGGCCTTCCCTTCGTCGTCTGTGCAGGCCGCAAAGCTGTATACTGGGGAGCTTTCTGGACTCTGGCTTCTTCCGTGGCTTTCGAGGGATTTGTCATCCTGCAGCATCCCGGAGAGAGCGAGAGACGTGTCATACGCATTGACTTTGGCTACCCATCGCCAGGCCTCCCCCTCGACAGTGAGGATCCCAGGGCCGATGAAACCCTCATGAATGCTCTGGAGCGCGCCGGCAAGCTCAGATAGCCTGGACGGCAAAGGACTGTCTGCTGGCGCTACCAGCGAAGCAAAGCATGCACATACGCCGTTTTCTTATCCCTAGAAGAGCGCTCTTGGCCGGTGTCGTTGCGGCCCTCGTTGCAGTGAGCTGCAGCCTGTGGAAGTGGCTGGCCGTTGACCTGCCGACGACCGACCGTGTCTCAGCGGGCATGGTTGCCCCAAGCACCATGATCTATGATCGACACGGGCGTGTGCTCTACGAGATAATGGATCCTCAAGTTGGACGACACCACCGCATCCCGCTGCAGGATATCCCCGTGTACTTGCGTCAAGCCACCATCGCTACTGAGGACGCCAGTTTCTACAGCAATCCGGGGGTGGACCTGCGCGCTGTGATCCGCGCCGTCTGGATCAACGTTCGTGGTGGTGAGATCCTGTCGGGCGGAAGCACCATTACTCAGCAGGTCGCTCGCAATTTGCTGCTATCTCCAGAAGAGCGCGTCCAGCGAACGCTCACGCGCAAGCTGCGCGAGTCGATACTGGCCTACCGACTGGCACGTACGTTCTCGAAAGACCGCATCCTCGAACTGTACCTCAACCAGACCTATTACGGCAACCTGGCCTACGGTGTGGAATCAGCGGCCCGAAGCTACTTTGGCAAGTCCGTACGTGAGCTGGACCTGGCCGAGGGCGCGCTCCTGGCCGGCCTGCCTCAAGCACCAGCTTTGTATAACCCCTTGACAGATCCCGAAGCAGCAAGAGACAGACAGCGCGTTGTACTGGAGCTGATGGCAAAGAGTGGATACATCAGCGCTGAGCACCTTTCGATCGCTGCTGAAGAGGATTTGTCGTTTGCTGCGACACCCTTCCCTATCCGGGCACCTCATTTCGTGATGCACGTGTCGGAGATCCTACGGCGCGAGTACGGTGAGCAAGCCCTGTATGGCGCCGGACTGGCTGTCCACACCACGCTGGACGTTGACCTGCAGGACCGCGCAGACGAAATCGCACGCTACCACCTGCAGCAGCTTTCGCTTCCCGACAGTGGGGCACCATCCCACAACGTGACGAATGCTGCACTGGTTGCCCTCGACCCCAGGAACGGCGAGATACTGGCCATGTTGGGCAGCGCGGACTATTTCAACCCCGCCATTGACGGTGCAGTCAACGTGGCGATTATGCCTCGTCAACCGGGTTCAGCCATCAAACCTCTCACCTACGCCGCTGCGTTCCACAAGGGCTACACCCCAGCGACCATGGTGCTCGATGTGCCAAGCACCTTCTTGACCCGCGAAGGTGAAGCCTACGCACCAGTCAACTACGACCGAAGGTTCCACGGTCCTGTTCTGCTGCGCGAGGCGCTGGGCTCATCGCTCAACGTTGTCGCGGTCAAGGTGCTGCAACACGCAGGGATTGACCGCTTGGTCTCCCTTGCACAGGAACTGGGCATGACTACCCTGCGGGACCCACAACGCTATGGCCTAGCGCTGACCCTGGGCGGCGGAGAGGTGCGCCTGCTGGAGCTTACCGCGGCCTACGGTGCCTTCGCCAACGGGGGCCTGCGTGTGGAGCCTCAGGCTATCTTGAGAGTTGAGAGCACCGCTGGCGAGGTATTGTGGGAAGCGCAGCAGACCTCCAGTCCAAGAGTCCTGGATGAGCGCGTGGCTTTCTGGATCACAGATATCCTGTCGGATGAAAGCGCGCGCTTGCCAGCATTTGGCGAGAGCAGCGCCCTGTCGCTGTCTCGACCGGCCGCCGCCAAGACCGGCACCACCACCGACTGGCGGGACAACTGGACGATAGGCTACACCCCGGACCTGGTCGTGGGTGTGTGGGTCGGCAACGCTGACAATTCGCCCATGGTGAACATCTCCGGCATCACTGGCGCTGCACCGATCTGGCACAGTTTCGTGGACGAAGCACTGAAAGAGAAACCTGAGCGCCCCTTTGTCCCACCGCCAGGCATGGTGCAGATTGAGATCTGTGCCGACTCAGGGATGCTGCCGAACCGCGACTGCCCCCATCGTCGCAGCGAATGGTTCATTGTGGGACAAGAACCGCAGGCGGTATGCGATATGCATCGTGTGGTGCTCGTGGACCGTCGCAGCGGCGAACTGGCAACGCCAGGCACGCCGCTTCAGCACATAGCCAACGAGGTAATGGTGTTTCTCCCACCAGAGGCAACGGAGTGGGTACAGGACCAGCTCAGATCGTCGAGTGTCCGCTTCCAGATCGCCACGCGTCTTGAAGATGAGGGGGCCTCGTCTCCAGGTGGGGTGCGGATTGTCTTGACGGATCCCAAGCCCAACACCACGTATCGGATCGCAAGCGACACGCTCATCACGACGCAGCGCATTGCAGTAGCAGCCACGCCGCTCTTGACTGAAGGACTGGAAGAAGTGAGGCTCTTTGCCGACGGCGAGCTGCTATCAGCACCCACGGAAGCACCATATTCAGCCCTTTGGCAGTTGACTGAAGGTGACCACTCCTTCCAGGCCCACGCGGTCGATC
>JBFEPU010000023.1:0-16955 GCA_041549915.1 Anaerolineae bacterium
AGCCAGCCTCACGTTTTCTCTCGCATCGCCGGCCCCGGTGTGCACATCAGAGGCCGATGGCGTCCCTACTGAATTGTCACCTCGACGATGTCTGGCACGATGCTTTTCACTTCCAGGCCGAGGCCTTCAGGCAGGACTACTTGGGGAGTGACTTTGTGCACCCCAATGCGAAGGCCGGCGAGGTCGAGGATGACTTGCACATCGCCCGGCTGCAGCTCTTGGAGGGCCGGGAGCGGCCCAGAGAGAATCACGTCCACTGCGGTGGGCGAAGCTGTGGCCACGAACCCAAAGGCCAGGTTCCGTAGCTCCAGTTCACTGCGAATCGTTTGGCCGCCCAGCAGGGGTTGGATGCTGATCTCGACGAGTATCCCCTGCTCGCCGGCGCCCTCGCCAAACACCAGGACTCCTGATGGCAGGTCGAGGGCTACCCGCGCGGTCACGTCACTCGTGGCACCATCCACGTTTGTCGCCTCGGCGTCTAGGAATCCTGGAAGCGCCTCTATCTCCGCTGGATCGCCGTACACCGTCACCAGTGCTGGCTTGGCGGTGATATTGCTGATCCAGTAGCCTGGCGCAGGCGAGCCTTCGGCGGTTGCCCGCACCGTCACATCGCGGTAGCCCACCTGGCGTTCCACCACCACCGTCACTGTGACCGTTGCTGGAGTCATTGCGAGATCCTGAATCCTGTTCTGCTCTGCATCCAGCAGGACAGGCCGTTCCTGCGATACGACCGTATCGCGCGCGTTGCGGAGACTTAGGTCCACCACAGCTTCGGCTACCTGTTCCACAGACGCCTTCGGGCCGCTCACGGTGACTTGGCCAGGGGTCGTGACCGGCAGCTGAAACTCGTAGCCGAGCGGTATGCTCCCCTCGTCAAGCACCCTGACCCGCACGCGGATCCTGCGCTCGGCCAGCTCTTGCAGGCCCACCGTCACACGATCAGGTTCGACATCGAGGATGGAGACGCCTTGCCGCAGGGTCGTCACAGTCACCGGCACCTCATGGTCTCCAGCCTCCTGCCCCAGCAGGTCGATGGTTGCCTCGAAATCAGCAGTGTCCAGCTGCTCCCAAGTATCGGCTAGGGCCCGTACAGTAATCCGTGCTGCGGTCGGTACGGGGCTCGCAATGACCAAGTCCTGTGCGAGATCTAGGATCTGAATCGGTATGCCGGTGGGGAAGACATCGGTGCGCGGCGGAGCTTCTTCATAGACAGCTACCACCCACACCACCACCGCCAGGAACAGAGCGAGCAGTGCTGAGCTGAGGTTCGAGATCACCTCTCGCCACACTCTCATCTCTGCAGTTCCTTGGCACTTTCAGGACCGGGCTTGGCTCGGACGCGCTGCTGGAACCATGAGGAGACCCCGAGTTGTGGATACTCACGGTAGAGTTTCTGCAGAATCCTACGTAGGCGTTTCTCATCCAGACGGCTCACGATTCGGCCGTTGTGCGCCACTGAGATGCTGCCAGTTTCTTCTGAAACGATCACGGCGATGGCGTCCGTCTGTTCGCTGATCCCCAGCGCTGCACGGTGGCGCGTTCCAAGGTGGCGATCGCCTGTGCTGCTGTTGGAAATGGGCAGCAGCACGGCAGCGGCGACAATCTGGTCTTCGCGCACGATGGCGGCTCCATCATGGAGCGCTGTGTTGGGATAGAAGATGGTCAGCAGCATCTCACTGGACACCTGCGCCTCGACTCGCACGCCGGATTCAACATAATCCTCAAGCCCCGTATTCTGTTCTAGGACGATCAGTGCGCCGTGGCCAGCTTCAGACAACAGGCGGCAGGCGCGCGCAACCTGGATGATGGCGCGGTTGGCCGCCGCCTCGCGCATGGGGCGGTCTATCAGTCCCCCGGCGCGTCCCAGACGTTCGAGGGCCCTGCGCAGCTCGGGCTGGAAGATGACCGGTATAGCGACCAGCAGTGCGGGCACGGCATTTCCGATCAGCCAACTGAATGCTGTGAGGCGTAGGATGCTGCTCAGGAGCACGGCCAGAAAGATGAAGATGATTACCCCACGCAAGAGCTGGATGGCCTGGGTGCCCTTGATGAGTTGCAGCAGAGCATACAGTATGGTTGCCACCAGCAGGATGTCAACCACGTCGCTCGGCTGAACACGTGAGAGAACCCACAGGATATCTGACACTGAACTCCTCTTATGCTAGGGTCCGACTATGGTGACGTGGAGAGCGCTTGCTCGGTTCCGTGTTATCCGGAACCAGCACGGACGGTCGCGGGTCTGGCCCGGAGTACCGATGCTCTGCGGATGGAGGCTTTCCCAGTGCTCGATACCCGAGCTGCGAGATCGAATGTATCGTCGTTGTCCCGCCTCACTTGCTGGCAAGGAGCACGGCTAGCAGTCCCTTCTGTGCGTGCAGGCGATTCTCTGCTTGATCGAAGAGTACAGACCTTGGCCCGTCCGCCACCTCTTCACTGATCTCTTGCCCGCGGTGGGCAGGTAGGCAGTGCATCACAATCGCGTCAGGGTCTGCTTCGGCCAGCAATTCGTCGTTGACCTGATAGGGCGGGAAGACCTTGAGACGTTGCTCCGTCTCTGCCTCCTGTCCCATACTAGTCCAGACATCCGTGTAGATGATGTCAGCGCCTGTGACAGCTGTCCAAGGATCGTTGCCAATCACGATGTCACTCTTACTCTCCTCAGCAAAGCGGAAAGCCAGTTCGACCACATCGATCGGTGGCTCGTATCCTGGTGGTGTGGCTGCTTGGACGTCCATTCCGACCTTGCTCGCCGCAAAGAGCAGCGAGGTCAGCACGTTGTTGCCGTCCCCTACCCAGGCCAGCTTGAGGCCACGCAGCACGCCCGTTTTCTCCAGGATGGTGAGCAGGTCAGCCAGTGCTTGGCAGGGATGGTTATAGTCCGACAGGCCGTTGATCACAGGGACCCGAGAGTACGCGGCCAGCGTTTCCACATCCTGATGTGCAAAGACACGCGCCATGATCCCGTCCACGTAGCGGCTCAGCACGCGGGCTACGTCTTCAACGCTCTCCCGCTTGCCCAACTGGATCTCGTTCGGTGACAAGTACAGTGCCTCGCCGCCCAGTTGCAGCATCGCAACCTCGAAGGAAACGCGCGTGCGCAACGATGGCTTCTGGAAGATCATACCCAGTGTTTTGCCCATCAGAATGGGCTGATTGCCACCTTCGCGCCATTCGTCCTTGAGCTCCTGCGAGACATTCAGGATGTGCCACAGTTCGTCGCTCGAGAGATCAGCCAGAGTTAGCAGGTCCTTCTGCATCGCAACGCCTCCTTGTCGTATTCAGCTGATTATAACACAGAGGAGTTTGCTGCAGCAACATTGATCATCGTTAGGACTGGCAGGCCCATCCGAGACTCATGCTGCAGGAGTCACGGTCTCTGGGGCCTTGGGACTCCGATCCGGTCTGAGGACTGTAGCCGCTCCGGTCGAGCAGCTTTGGGTTACCCACGTTGGCGTAGCCAACCTGGCTCGGCCAGTGCTGTGTTTGAGAGCAGCTGCTGCAGGGCCGTCCAGTGCGGTTGTTGCGAGCATCCGGGAGTGGATGGGGTGCCGGCCTGTTTGTCATCTTTGCAGGCAAAGGTGGGCGCGTGGTGGCGTCTGGGGCGGCAGTGAGCGGTTGCTGCCAACGGATGGGCTGCGCCGTCTCACCTTTGTCCCCACGCCAAAGGCATGAACGGGGACAACCTCATCCTCGGCGAGACCCTCGGCAGGACTGAAGCGCCCCAACGGACAGGCAGATCCGGAGACGAGAATGCACAGATCATCTCTTATACGCCATCGGCGTCCGATACCTACATGATACGGTAACAGAACAAGCGGATCTGTCATCTCTCCGGGAAGCGAGTGAGTGACAGCTGGCGAGCGGAAGTTGACATTTCTGTTCACACGCCCTAGAATCGGTATGGAGCGACATGGCAGTCCAACATCGTGCGCCTTGCTCCTCACGACATCCTGGCGCTGCTTTCGCCGAGTGATCGGGTGCGTGGCTGTGGCTCCGCAGTAGGACCCTGAAGGGAGGTTTGTGATGAAGAGGCGACTCGCCACCCCACTGTTTCTCCTGTTCTGCACCGCTCTGTTAATCGTTCTTCTGCCGGGTTCAACTTCGGCTGGGTTCTTGGGGCTCTCCCCTGAAGAATCTCCCTCTCTCTCGGTCTCCAATCCGGACCGACCGGGCCGCGCATCAGGGCTCCGCCCAACGGACTGGATGACGACCACTTTGGGAGCTGAACTGGATTCATGGGGGATTGGACTGACGCGTCGGGGCAATCCCAAGATGGGAACGTCATTGAACCTGTTGTACGACGCATACCGCGACGACGGACGGAGTGGTGCGCAGCAGTTCGCCTACCAGCATCTGATGGTGGCCGATGGGCGGCGAGTGCAAGTCGAGGTGACGGCAGACGTGGACGCTATGGCCGCCATCCGAGAAGCGATCGAGGCGCTTGGGGGGGAGTATCAAGGCCACCATAGGACGCTGCTGCAGGCCATGGTCCCCTTTGAGGCTCTGGGAGCGTTGGCGGGGCAGCCGCAGGTGTGGTTTGTGCGTCAGCCGCTGCGAGCGATGCCCGAAGAGCCGAGCGCGGTCGGGGCTGAGACGAGCGAGGGAGTGGATGCCTCCAGCGCGTCGGCCTGGCATGCGGCTGGCTACGACGGAAGCGGAGTGAAGGTCGCTGTTGTTGACTCTGGCTTTGAGGGATACGCTGCACTGCTAGGCACTGAGCTGCCGGCTTCCGTGCAAACCCGTGACTACACTGGTGAGGGCATGGGCGGCAGCGAGCACGGCGCAGGCTGTGCTGAGATTGTGCACGACATGGCACCGGGCGCGGACATGTACCTGTACAAGGTGTCCACAATGGTGGAATTGTCGAGGGCTGTCGATGATCTGATCGCCGAGAATGTGGACATCATCTCGATGTCCTTGGGCTGGCCTATCGACGGACCGGGAGACGGGACAGGCTATCTGGCGGACATTGTCAACAGGGCGCGCATGAACGGGATCGTCTTTGTCAAATCAGCTGGCAACGAAGCTGAGAGGTCTTGGAGCGGGCGCTACCAAGACTCTGGCAACAACACCCACCGTTGGTCCCAGCAGGCAGACGTCAATGCCTTTGGACCCGAACCCGGCAGGTGCTACCGGGTGGATGAGGGAGACCAAATCCGGTTCGCGCTGCACTGGGACGATTGGACGTACGTCAACCAGGATTATGACCTCTACATGGTTCGCTGGACCGGCAGCGCATGGGAAGTGGTGCAAGCGTCAACCAAGACGCAGGATGGCCGAGCTGGCCAGGAACCGACCGAGGTGATCAACATTCTCGCTCCGTCTGAAGCGTGCTATGGGGCAGTAGTGCACAGAGCGAGCGCCACGCGGGATGTTTGCCTGCGTCTCAGCGCTAAGGATTCGGACGGCAACCCGCTCGTATACACTGTGCCATCTCGGAGTCTGAGCTTCCCCGGCGACTCACCGGATGCTTTCACAGTGGGCGCTGTAGATGTCACTTCTCCTCCTGCCTACCCTCTGGAGCCGTACAGTTCGCAAGGACCTACCTTCGGACCGGGGGGCGCCTGTACGGGCGGCGCGCTCAAGCCGGACATCGCGGCGTACGCACGTGTTTCCACCGACAGCTATGGTCCGACGGGGTTCGCCGGTACTTCGGCGGCGTGCCCGCATGTGGCTGGCGCGTCGGCTCTCGTCAAGCAGGCAAACCCGCTGTACACGGTGTCCGACTTGCAGAACTTCTTGGAAGGCCGCGCCATCGACCAGGGCCCGGCAGGCAAGGACAGCATGTACGGTGCGGGACGCCTGCATCTGGGTCCGCCTCCGGAGGTGGGCACACCAACTTCGACCTTGACTGCCACGCCCACGCGGACCAGGACGCCCACGCGCACGCCTACGCCGACGAGGACCAGCCCGCCGACGCTCACGCGAGAACGCACGCGTGTCTACCTGCCCATTGTCCTCAGGAGCTTCCATGGCGTGTTGCGGCCCACGCCGACAGATACACAGCCTGGCGAACCGACACCCACACATACCACAACTTCCACGGCAACGAGCACGCCAACCGAGACCGCGACACCGACCGGCACCGAAACCAGGTCGGCCACATCGACGAGCACTGCCACGCCCTCGGCCACGCCGACCCGGCCAACCGCTGGGTGGACAACCATCGTCAGCGAGGACTTTGAGGGGGACTTTCCAGGGCAGTGGTTCGTGTTCGACAACGTGCTAGGCTATGGCGAATACGGCTGGGGCAAGCGCGACTGCCGCCCGTATGGTGGGGCTTACAGCGGGTGGGCAGTGGGAGCCGGCGCACAGGGCAGCCAGCTGAGCTGCGGCAGCAACTATCCCGACAATGCCGAGTCATGGATGGTGTACGGACCCTTCAGCCTGGTGGACGCCGAAGCCGCTGAGCTGGCACTCAAGTTCTGGCTGAACTCAGAGTTGAACCGTGACTATTTCTACATGCTGGCTTCGATCCCTGGAGAGGACTTTTATGGCTGGCGTTACGCCAACCGCGACCAGCGGTGGGAGGACGCCACACTGGATCTGCAAGATGTCTACGTCCTGGGGGACCTGATGGGCCAACCCGAGGTGTGGGTAGCTCTGGTATTCGGGTCCGACGATGGCCGGCACTATCCCGAAGGCTGCTATGTGGACGACATTGTGCTGCGCAAGTGCACCTCCGCCGAGTGCGCAAGCAGCGTCGGCGCAGCCGCTGAGCCGGTCGGCGTCCAGCTCTCAGCCGTGCCAGGTCTGAAGAAGCTGGTCATGCCCAGGCCAGTGGGGCTTGATGTCGGGCCCCTATCGAGCATCAACAGGGGCGGGTGGCTCCCGTAGCGGCGGCAGTCGCACCTGTCCTCCAGACTGAGATCTGTCGCAGGTCGAACGCGGCGCCGTGTCGAGTAGGGCCACACGAAGCGGACCCCGACCACGCGCTGCTTGATCAAGAGACAGCAACAGGCACGGCATTGATCACGGTGGAAGACAGGAGTGGAAGCTTTGCCGTCTTCTTTGCCGGAGCATCTGCCGACGGGCAGATGTCGCGGTGTGGGTAAGCTGGCTCATACAGCCACGTGGCTCAGGCGACGGTGCGCCAGAACTGGCATCCACCATCACCTGAGCCACACGCAAAGGAGGAGTCTCCGGGTTCAACAAGCACCGCTCGGCGATGCCTGTCCGCCTGCGGCTAGGCGTAAACCTCCCGAGCCGCTGCCAATGCCGCTCCCGGAGTGAGCGCGTATCCTTCGGCCTGCAAGACAGCCTCGAGCGCTCCTAGGAATACAAACACCGTTCTGGCGCTGGAGTTGTGGCCCATCAGGCCAATGCGCCAGATTTGGCCTTTGAGCGGGCCCAGTCCCCCACCAACCTCGATGGAGTACTCGTGCAGAAGCCTGCCGCGCACCTTGCCGTCCTGGATGCCCTCCGGCACGCGCACCGCATTGAGTGAAGGCAGGCGGTAGCCTTCCTGGGCAAAGGGCTCCAGGCTCATCGCTTGCAGACCAGCCATCAGGGCACGATGGTTCAGCTCATGCCGCTGCCAGCGCGCTTCCAGCCCTTCTTCGTACACCAGGCGCAAGGCTTCGCGCAGCGCGTAGCACATGCTGATGGGCGCGGTGTGATGGTAGAATCGTTCCTGTCCCCAGTAGCGGCGGACCATGGTCATGTCCAGGTACCAGCTCTGCACCTTCGTCTTGCGCGCATCGAGCACCTTTTCAGCCCGCGGTGAGAACGTGACAGGGGCAAGGCCTGGCGGGCAACTCAGGCACTTTTGCGTACCGCTGTACACGACGTCCAGGTCCCAGTCGTCCACCTTGACCGGACAGCCGCCGAGCGAAGTCACCGTGTCGACCAGGAACAGCGCATCGTGTTCGTGGGTCAGACGGCTGATTTCCTCCAGCGGCTGCAGGATGCCCGTTGAGGTCTCGGCGTGGACGATGGCCACCACCTTCACGTTGTTCTGTGCCAGAGCCGCCGCTACCTGCTGCGGCTCGATGATGTGGCCCCATTCACCATCGATGCGGAGCAATTCGCCCTGGCAGCGCGCCACGATGTCACACATGCGCTCGCCAAACAGGCCGTTGACGCAGACCAGCACTCTGTCCCCGGGCTCGATGATGTTGCACAGCGCAGTCTCCATACCGGCACTGCCCGTTCCGGACACTGGCAGGGTGAGGTAGTTCGCGGTCTGAAAGACGTACTGCAGCAAAGCCTTCGTCTCGTCCATCACCTTCAGGAACTCTGGATCGAGGTGTCCGATCACCGGTGCCGCCATCGCCCGCAGCACACGGGGGTCCACGTTGCTGGGGCCGGGGCCGAGCAGCAGCCTGCTGGGTGGGTTCAGCTCGCCATACCTGGAAGTCGTCATTGGAGTCCTCCTAAGGTTTGCTGGTGTTCGTCCGCAAGCAGCACAAGCCGCAGCCTACACTGTCCCATTTGCTCCCCTCATTGCCAGGCCCCCCTTTTGCCCTGGGCGGTAGCCGAGTGTACGGCTGCTCGACCTGGACGGGCGGGGAGGCCTCACCCGCTGCTGCCGCCCGAAGCCGGTGTCCTCGCCTCCGCATCCGACAGCATTTCGATCACCTTGATCACTGCCGAATGGTCCAGGTCACCCCAACCATTCGCCTGCATGGCGCTGAACAGTTCGTGCGCCAGGGCAGTGGCAGGCAAGGAGCAGCCAAATGCCCGTGCCGTCTCGCGGATGATGTTGAGGTCCTTGTAGTGCAGGCGGCTGCGAAAACCAGGCTCAAAATCGCCTTGAATGATCCGCGGGCCACGCACGTCCATGGCACGCGACTGAGCGAATCCGGCGCTCAGCACCTGGATCACAATCGCCGGATCGACGCCGGCTTTGGCGCCCAGCACCAGCGCCTCGGCCATCCCGATAAAGTTCATCGCTACCTGAATCTGATTGCAGGCCTTGACCGTCTGCCCGGCGCCAGATGGGCCGCATAGGACCGGCGTGCCGAGGATGCCCAGGATCGGTTTCGCTCGCTCGAAGGCATCTGCCTGGCCGCCAACCATGATCGAAAGTGAAGCGTTCTTCGCCCCGACATCGCCTCCAGAGACCGGCGCGTCCAGCATCGGGCATCCCTTCTCTGCAGCCTGCTTCGCCACTTTGACCGCCACGACTGGCGAGATGGTGGACATGTCAATCAGCAGCGTTCCTGCCTTGGCGCCCTTGAGCACGCCCTCATCGCCGAGGTAGACGCATTCCACATCTGGCGAATCTCCGACCATGGAGATAACCACCTCGCTGCGCTCGGCCACATCGGTGCAATCCTGGCCTGCCTCTGCGCCCAGCGACACCAGCGCCTCCATCTTGGCCGGACTGCGGTTGTAGACCACCATCTTGTGCCCCGCCTTGAGCAGATGCGTGGCCATGGGCCGACCCATGATCCCCAAACCAATGAAACCGATCGTCTCCTTTGGCATGTCGATCCTCCACATGTTACACGATGTCGGGACGGCGGGCTCACCTGCAGTCGATTCCCGACCGTAAGAGAGTGACAAAGAACAGAGTCAGCAGCAAAGCCACGACCTCGGCGGCGCGGTCAGGCCACAAAAAAAGACCCCGGCGCCTTGCCCCGATAGAGGCTGTCATTTCTGAAGGGCGGCCTATGCATTTTGCCACAGCACTTTCGTTTTGCCGCTGCCGCAAGGGCCGTTTCGTCCTGCCCCCAGTTCCTCGGGTCAGACGCTACCCGGACGATATGCTGGTCGATCCGGGCAACCTATCTTTCCAGGCGAGAGGCGTTGCGCATGAGCCGCCTCTGTCAGGAGGGTGAAAAAGGTGGATAGGACGGGAGCGAGCGAAAGAAGGACTCCCCCGCCCAGATCTTGCATGGCAGGGTATGCATACAACACCTGTCCCATCGGATTCTAATCCCGGGTGGTGATCTGGTCAAACGGAGGCTCCTCCTGATCCGCCGCTCAATGCTGTCGCGGCCGACTTGGGCACTCATGGCTGGGCTGGCGCGGTCCTGGACGTGCTCCAACCTGCCTGGCCGTGCTGCGCGCCTGCACTGCATCTACGGCCAGTCCACATTCTCGATAGGCCTTTGACACCGCCTTGCTTGTCGGCTATACTTGCCCTGCACAATGCGCCAGGACGCAAACGGAGATGGCTCCATGACCACGCCGATGCGCAGCCAGTACCTGCGCATTAAGAAGCGCTTCCCCAACACGATCGTTCTCTTCCGGCTGGGCGACTTTTACGAGACCTTTGACGATGACGCCAAGCTGGTATCTGATGTGTGCGACATCGTGCTCACCTCGCGACCGGTGGGCAAGGGTCAGCGCGTGCCGCTGGCCGGGGTCCCGTATCACGCCGTGGAGAGCTACCTCGCGAAGCTGATCAACGCCGGGCACAAGGTTGCCATCGTCGAGCAGGTGGACGAACAAGAGTCCAGAGGGCTCATGGCCCGTGAGGTGGTTCGGGTCGTCACGCCGGGCACCGTCGTCGAGCCCTCCCTCCTCGAAGAGAAGCGCAATAACTACCTGGCTGCGGTAGCTCTTCAGGAGCAGCGCGTGGGCCTGGCCTATGCCGACATCACCACCGGCGACTTTCGAACGACGCAGTTCGATGGCCATCAGGGCCGCCAACGAGCCTGGGACGAACTGGAGCGTCTCCAACCAGCAGAGATCCTGATCAGTGGGAAGGTCGCCCTGAGCCCCGAATCGGCGGAGAGATTCAGGTTTTCCGAGTACGCCGACTGGCATTTTGACCACGGCAACGCTGAACGCGCTTTGCTGGAGCATTTTGAAGTGGCTTCGCTGGATGGCTATGGCTGCGCCGGATTGCCGCTGGCGGTATCAGCTGCTGGTGCCATCGTCCAGTACCTGGCCGAGACGCAAAAAGCTGCGCTGCAGCAACTGACCCAGCTCTCTACCTACTCCACCGGCGAGTTCATGACCCTCGATGCGGCCACGCGCCGCAATCTCGAGTTGACGCAGACCATCCGTGGCGGCGCAGTACGTGGTTCACTGTTGGCCGTCCTGGACGACACCAGGACGGCGATGGGAGGCAGGCTGCTGCGCTATTGGCTCAGCCAGCCCCTGCTGAGCCTACTTGAGCTGCAGAAGCGCCAGGAGGGTGTACAAGCGTTCCTCGATGACACCGCTCACCGCGTTGCCCTGCGACAGCTCCTCAAGCGCGTTGCGGACATGGAGAGACTGACTGGCCGTGCTGCGCAGCTCGTCGCCAGACCGCGCGACTTGATTGGGCTGCGCGACTCGCTGCAGCTCGTATCTGAGATCATTCCCTTGTTGCAGGAAATGGAGGTCGTGTCAGGGCAGGGCCTGCCCATTGGCGAGCTCGATCCGTGCCCTGAAGTCGTCACCCTAATCTCACAGGCCATCGTGTCCGATCCGCCAGCGACCCTGTCGGCTGGCGGGGTGATCGCCCGCGGGTTCTCTTCGGAGTTGGACAGCGTGCTCACCGCTTCGCGGGAGGCCAAGAAATGGGTCGCTGGTCTGGAACAGCAGGAACGCCAGCGCACCGGAATCAAGTCGCTGAAGGTCGGATACAACAAGGTCTTTGGCTACTACATCGAGGTCACCAAGGCCAATCTGGACCGGGTTCCGGACGACTATGTTCGCAAGCAGACCCTGGTCAACGCCGAGCGCTTTATCACGCCCGAGTTGAAGGAGCACGAATCCTTGATCCTCAACGCCGAGGAGCGCGGCGCTGAGCTGGAGGCACAGATCTATCGTCAGGTGCTGGAGCAGGTTGCGGCTGCAGCCTCGCGATTGCTGTGCACTGCGCAGCTTCTGGCGCGGCTGGATGTCTTCGCGGCACTGGCGGAAGTGGCGCAGCGCCATCGCTACGTGCGCCCCACGCTCAATGAGGGCGATGCCATACAGATCGTCGGCGGGCGCCATCCTGTCGTTGAGCTCACCCTTCACGAAGAGCCGTTCGTGCCCAACGACACCCATCTCTCGCCCGAGGAAGCCATTCTGGTGATCACTGGGCCCAACATGTCGGGCAAGAGCACCTATCTGCGCCAGGTGGCGCTCATCGTTCTTCTGGCGCAGGTTGGATCCTTCGTCCCGGCTGACGTGGCCGAAATCGGCCTGGTCGACCGCATCTTCACGCGTGTGGGTGCCCAGGACGAGATCAGCGCTGGGCAAAGCACCTTTATGGTGGAGATGGTCGAGACAGCGAACATCCTCCATCACGCCACCGATCGCAGCTTGCTGATCCTGGACGAAATCGGGCGTGGCACGAGCACCTATGATGGCATTTCCATTGCCTGGGCGGTGGTCGAATACATCCACAACCACCCGCGCCTGCGCTCCAAGACACTCTACGCCACGCACTACCATGAACTGACCGAGCTGGCGCGCTTCCTGCCGCGCGTGGCCAACTACAATGTGGCGGTGGCCGAGGAGGGTGACCGCGTGATCTTCCTGCACAAGATCGTGCCGGGGGGCGCGGATCGCAGTTATGGTATTCACGTTGCGCAGCTGGCTGGCCTGCCCAAGCCGGTCATCCGCCGTGCCGAGGAGATCCTGCAGAACCTGGAAGAAGAAGTGCAGCGCTCTCCGACCGGCGGCGTTCCGCGCCGCATCACGCCGGCGCAGCAGCTGTCCTTCTTCGCCGCGAGCCACCCGGTGCTGGAAGACCTGAAGGCGCTGGATCTGACTGCGATGTCACCGCTGGAAGCGATCAACAAGCTGTTCGAGCTGCAGGAGAAGATAAAGGGTTCGTGACCGGTCCGACAGCTCAGGGCACGCGATAGAGCGGACCAGCAGCCACCGAGGATGCTGCTGCAGGTGACAGCCATCCTGCATGCTGTGCCCGCAAGCCAGCGCTACTCGGTCCCGATTCTACGGCAACTGGTTTCCAGACGTTGAATGAGGGTCGTCCAAATGATGGGTGCCCTGCAAAACCTGCCCCCCGTCGTCCAGGCTTTCCTGGGCTCGTCTTTTGGCTGGTTCATGACTGCCCTGGGCGCCGCAGCCGTGTTCACCGCCCGCGACATCAGCAAGAAGACGCTGGATGCTCTGCTGGGCTTTGCGGCTGGCGTGATGATCGCGGCCAGCTACTGGTCGCTGCTCGCCCCAGCCATCGAGATGTCGGAGGGAGGGTCGCTACCAGCCTGGGTCCCTCCGGCCATTGGGTTTCTGCTCGGAGGCCTTTTCCTCCGCGTCATCGACATGGTGCTGCCGCACCTGCACCTGGGCGCGCCCATGGAAGAGGCAGAGGGCGTTCCCACTCGGTGGCGGCGTGTCGTGCTGCTCATCCTGGCCATCACGTTGCACAACTTTCCGGAGGGTCTGGCGGTGGGCGTTGCCTTTGGAGCGCTGGCTGCGGGCCTACCGACTGCCAGCCTGACCGGCGCCATCGCGCTGGCCGTCGGCATCGGCATCCAGAACTTTCCCGAGGGGATGGCGGTGTCCATGCCGCTGCGCCGTGAAGGCATGTCGCCCTTGAGAAGCTTCTGGTTCGGGCAGCTTTCGGCGCTCGTCGAGCCCGTCGCCGGAGTGCTGGGAGCGGGCGCAGTGCTCTTGATGCGCCCCATCCTGCCCTACGCGCTGGCCTTTGCTGCCGGGGCGATGATCTACGTCGTGGTGGAGGAGTTGATCCCTGAGGCGCAGCGGGGCATCAGCACCGACGTGGCCACCATGGGTGCGATTGCTGGCTTCACGGTGATGATGATCCTCGACGTGGCGCTCGGCTAGTGCAGGACCGCGCTGCGACCGCAAAGCGCCGAGATTGCTGACCGATCAGTCTACGTCTTGCAGCTGGGCGTCTTCGTCTGCGCTCCTAACCGTCCCAGACCGGCGAAGGCGGCTGCGCAGCCTGGAAATGGCTTCTCGCCAGCCAAGGGCTCCTGCCTTTGGCGTGCTGCGCCACCCAGCGAACCGCTTCACACCTGCAACCCCCGCTCAGGCAGACGCACCGCGCCATAGCCCTGGATGAACATGCAGATGATAGCCGCGTACACGATGATTTTCTGGCCCGTGGCCTGGATCATCACACCACGTGATGTCTCAAGACCTGGCCCGGTCATCATCAGCCACACGTAAGCGGCCAGCAGCACCGCAAAGGCGATGTACACTACAGTATAGACCTTTGGATACCCCGGGCGGAGCAGCGTGGCGATGGAGTAGAACACGGCCGCGCCCAAAAAGGCCTGAAAGGCCCACAGGGTGAATTGGCCGTGTGGACCGGCAGCCAGGTTGGCCGGGCTCCAGGCTACGCCGATGTAGCACACTCCCGAGATCACCCCGAAGATGGAACCCAGGGTGCTGAGCACGCGCAGCCCGCGGCGGCGCCAGAAGAACTGCGGCGCGGCGACGAAGAACACGATCAAGCCCAGGCCAGCCAGCGTGAGCGCGATGATGAACAGGACCATGGAGGCCGTGTTGGAGGCTCCGCTTCGGCAAACGGTCAGCCCCAGGTCGCTGAAGAAGTTGGTGAAGAAAGAGTACCCGCGCGAGGTTGGATCGGCGCGGGAGCCTCCGGGGTACACGAGCATGGCGATTGTGGACAGCACCATGAACTGGACGCACCCCCACATCGTAGCTCGAAATGGCCTCCTGCCCCAGGATTCCCATTGACGTGTCAGCATTGCACCTCCCAGGTTGGCTTGGCGAGCCTGACAACCAATCACTACGCGATGATAGCACAAAACGGCAGATACAGGAATTGCATGAACGTGGATGCGTCTGGTGCGTCGAGGCGCACGACTGGCTTGTCCGCCGTACTCACGGCAGCACCCACAGAGTGAGACATTGCCTGTCAGGTACGATGCCGCGGTGCAGGTTGCCTGGTCAGGCGCTGCAGATTGCCCTTGGCCATTCCGTGCATGGTGGCGAGGACAATCCTGGGTAGGTCAGAAATGCCCATTCAGTGGAAGAGTGACCGGCTCGCCGTGATGACGGCACATACAGAGAAGGGTGACGCAAGAGGCCTTTTGCTCAGTCGGGTATTGAGCACACTTGCCTATCATGGCGAATTCGCTTCGGCACCGAGTCTCAGATGGTGTACCGACTGTGGCGGGAGTGTCCTGTCGTCGAGCGGAAACCGGAGTAGCTGAATAGCCCTGGTTTTGGCTCCAGAACACCTCCTCAGGAGCCCGTGCCGACTTACCTGTTGCACCTGAAGCAGAACTCTGTCTGCGCCCGGTACGGCCTGCCGTCCATGGTCATCGTCACTGTCACGATCGTGGTCTGATTCTTCTTAGCGTGGCTCAGGTCGAGCTGACAGTGACCCACACCGTCGTGTCCGGTGACACCATAGCATGGCGGAATCGGACCGCAGAATGGGGACCAGGGCGCGCACTCTGGCACAGCACTCATCGGCACCTCTGGAATGGCTGCTCCGTCTCTGGTGATTCGACCGAAGATGGTCACCGAAGGTCCAGAGACCAGCGTATTCTGCACCCACGCACTAGCTTCAATCTGTGGTGCTCGACTCACGACAGGTAGGTACACTCTGTGATCAACCTGTGAAGTCACAGCTGCCACCCACAGGACCAGTGCCGCCAACATCCTCGTCCTCACTTCACACCTCGCCAGAATACAGCGTCGGCAGGACCACACTTTGCGTTGGCGCGGTTGTCTGGTCTAGTGCCGTCTGCTGTGTCCATCCATCAATGGAGACGTGGCAGCGTGCGTCAACCGACGGGGGATGATTCGAAAGGCTGACACGTGTCGTGGGAGATTGAGCGCGCAGGCACGTCCTGTGGAATGCTGAGCGGATCATCTCGACCCGCCGATGGCGCAGGCGATGGGTACTATCCGAGAGAACAGCCAACAAGCCCGTGTTGGCATGTGGGACGCGCTGTCCAGGCGGGGTGTGCTGAGTGGCCACCTGGCCCGGAGAATGACAGCGCTATGAGGGCTCTGAGGCCTGTGTACGCTCCAACCCGGAGAGGATTGCGTTCAGTTCTTCCTCTTCGTGCGTACAAGCCGCCCGCAAGGCGCTGTGGGCGGGACAGGCGAAAGACGTCCCCACCGGCGGGGCAATCAAGATGCCTTTCTTGCCATCGCCGACAGAGCCACACTCCTCCCGCTCCAGTGCGTGCATCGGTCGCGTCCAGAGGCTGGCCGGCAGGTGGCGTTCGCCATACGGGCCTTGGATCTGAAGCTGCGCGAGCACCGGTCCGTTGAGTCGCGAGCAGAATGCAGTAGGTGCCTGCCAGACCCTTGGTGTCATTGTGTCCTGGTGGTCTTGCGGCTGTTCTGCCACCTAGGGCTGCGGCGGCGGCCCCGCGTCCTCTGGGATGGGCGCACCGTCAGGAATGCCACGCAGGTAGAAGCAGTCCACCATCTTCACGTCTTCCCAGACGTGACCCTCGGCCAGGAACGTGTTGATATCTCGTATCCAGCGTTTGTGCTGACTCTCCAGCCGGTAGATGTGCGGGCTGTCGTGACACTTTAGGAGGACGTGCAGGGGTCGCCCCTTCTCAAAGTGCTCCAGGAAGGCATCTTCGACCACGTGCACGTCGCCCCACTTGAGCCCCAGGTGCTCAAACGCGTCCAGGCTGCTGATCCAGCGCAGTTTGTCATTCTGCAGCATGTAGATCTCGGGGCTACTGCCCTTGAGCACCAGGCCATCGCGGATCACCAGCGCAGCAGAGTCGGGCATGATGCGCGCCAGGCTGACGCCGTAGCGCGTCACCGGCACGTTGACGGCGATGATCAACACCGCAACCAGGACCAGGAAACGCACCAGCATCCTATCCAGATGGATGGGAGGCGCCTTGGGCGGCGGCGCCCAGCCCTCCTGGCCTGGACGGGGCTGGGCAGGCTTCTGATCAACCTGCACCTTGGCTGGCGGCCGAGCCTTTGGCGCGCGAGCTGCAGCGCGTTCCTCCGCTGGCCGAGCTTGCGCTGCCGGCGCCGCTTCGGGCGCTTGCCTCTGAGCCTGCCGCTCCACAAGTGCGTCGAGCAACAGGTCGAGCAGTCGATCGGAGGTGGGAGATTCCTGCTCAGGTTTCTTGCTG
>JBFEPU010000024.1:0-16913 GCA_041549915.1 Anaerolineae bacterium
CCGAAAGGCATAAGGAGTTGGGTCGAACTCAGGGTACCGGTTGGTCACGATCGTCGGCTGTTGTGCAACGCTGTCCTCTATGCGCCGCAGCCAGGTCTGCGCCATCGGCTCGGCACCCTGCGGATAGACATAGGCCACCTCCACATCTGGGCGCATCCTCTCCACGTACTGGAGGTACCAGAGAGGGGTGGCATAGTGCCAGTTGGCCAGAATCCGGGCACCCTGGGGCGCCTGCGCGAGCAGCTGCTCTGCATACTGCCGGACCGAACGATCCTGATGCAGGTGTACGAAGCTCGGGTAATTGCGGAGAAAAGTCAACGCCGGGAGCCATGACACACTCGCAATCCACAGGGCAGCCACAACTCGCAACCGCGCCTGGCTAGAACACAGATAATCACTCAGGAACCACACCCCGTAGCCGGAGATGAACGCCAGCGCCACGTAGGCCGGCATGAGATACTCAACAGTCTGCGGAGCGCGATAGGTGACGGCCAGCACTGCATTGACAAGAAACACGCCACCAATCAGTAGCAGCAGCCGGCTGCGGCGCAGAAAGATGCTCACTGCTCCCCATGCCGCCAGCAACAGCCAAGCTGAGCCAAACTCAAAGACCAAGATGTTGAGCAGCACCTTGAGCCTGGATAGCAGAACCGTGGGCGCGGTGAAGTAGAACATGTCGCCACGAAAGCCCAGAGCCAACACGTGCCCAAGGAAGCCTGAGAGGCTGCGGATCGGTTGCGGGTCAAATGGAGCGCCCATCACGCTGCGCAGCGGAAGATAGAGCACCACCGGCAGCGAGAGAAGAAAGACCAGCAGCGGCCGGACCAACAAGCGGGGTTCACGCAGCAACCCCGCATCCGATGCCAGAAGGAAGGCCACGTACGGCAAGGCAAGCGGGACGAGTGACGTGTGGTGTGTGATGCCAAGGCCAAAGGCCAACGCAAAACCTACCAGGTAGCTGGCATTCTTGCTCTGCGCATAAGCGATGAGGGCAGTCAGCTGCAGCGCCGTAAACAGCGCCGTGAGGCTGCGGATATTGGCTGTTGTGCCCTGCGCCCAGAAAGTGGACGCAACTGCCAGTCCTGCAGCAGCACTCCAGCCAGCCGATGTGGAGCCTGTGACGCGCCTAACTGCACGGCTCAGCACCACCAGGGTGAGCGCACTGGTCACGGCTGAGAGCAGATTGACACGATAGGCAACATCGCCCAGTGGTACAAGGGTGAACAACTTGGCCAGCATGGTGTACAAGGCATAGCCGGGAGGATGAGCAATCCCCAGAACGTACGACACGAACTGGAATTCGCCGCTGTCAGCGGGCAGGATGGTGGGAGCAAGAGTACGCAAGTACAAGGCCAAGCTGATCGCGAAAAGCAACACGTCACCAATCACAGACGAGGACCAACGCACGTGGAGCCACAGGAACGACAACACAGCGACGAAGCCAACGGTCATAGCGAGCAGCGGGTGAATCCGGGGCCAAACAACGTAGAGGTACAGAACCAGGAATGGGGACGTATCCAGCCCGCGTTTGCGCGCAAGCGCAGCCAGAGTTATCGCTACGATGATCGAAGCAGCGAGTGCCAACAACACGACCACAGCCGAGGCAGGCCCAGGGAGGCTCTCAACGAGAACTCGACTGGCAAAAAGACCGAGGGCTAGCCCAGGTAGGAGAAAACCGAAGCGCTTGAGCAGAGCAACCAGGATGGCCACTACTCCCTAGTACATGTCCCAGGACATGTCATCGCTCCGCAGCACAAAGCAGACATTGCCATTCCAGAATAACGTGCCATGCTCAAAGTCCTGTACCACTCCGTCAAAGCGAACGCTGGACACAGCATGACCTTCACCATCGTATGGTACCTGCGCCCAGCCCAATCTCTCCCGCAACCACCTGTTTTCGCGCCAAAGCTTGCCAAACCGTCCGGAAGGTTGCCCGTGGATCGCTCCACCTGGCCCCGGCAAGGGTGTCGGCCCTACTATGGTGGGATCAATATCCGGATCAGAAGCTTGAAAGGTATCCGCAAAGGCTCCCCATCCCTCCGGTTCCCAGGGATAATCGAAGAGGACGTATATCAGATTCACATCGGGACGCCAAAGCATGTGCGCACCGCTCTGGAAGTACATCTCTTCGCCCTGTATGCCATTCTGCTCGCCGACGGGGCAGCCCAGGCGCGTGCGTACGCTCTCATTCTGCCACACATCACCCAGGCCCCACAGCGGAGTGGCAGAACAGGGAGGTTCTGGTAGCGGCAGGCCAAACGTCGGTGTCGGCGAAGCCTCTGATGCAGGTGAAGTGGGTGGTGGTGTCTGCGTTGGTGCGGGTGTAAGCAGAAGAGCCGCCAGTGTTGGAGTATCCTCACGCAGACTGGGATTGGGAAGCATGGGCGCGAATTCGGGGAAGCGTAGCGCTCCACATGCCGTCAGCACAATCGCAACCAAAAGTGAGACAACAAACGTCAGACGAGGCAAGAAGCTCTGTATGGGAAGACAGCGAACGGGTCTCACAAACTCTCCTGCTCAAGTGCTTGGTCGCGGAGCCTTCCGGAAAGTGCCTGGCAATCATAGCATAAAAGCGTGGTTTAGTCGAAACGCGAACGTCCTGCTTCATTCAGTCTGGGTCGAGCTCACCTACACTCCAGTCACAACGAGTTCATAAGCGCGCAGGGTCTGTTCCGCTGTCCGTCTCCAGTCGAACTTGGCCGCTTGTGCAAGGGCGTTTTGCCGGAGCTGGTGGCGCACCCGGGGATCCTCTAACAGAGTGAGCATGCCGTCGACGACCCTGTCCACATCCGTCGGAGGCACCAGTAGTCCTCCGCGCCCAACAATCTCGGGCAACGATGCGGCATCAGCAGCCAGCACAGGTGTGCCGCAAGACATGGCTTCCAGCGGCTCCAGCCCAAAGCCTTCGTAGAGGGACAGGAACACGAAAAACATGGCTCCACTATATAGAGCGGGTTTGTCATCCTCGTCCACCCAACCAGTGAAGACAACGTGCTCCTCAACACCTTGCTCTCTAGCTGCACGCCTCGGATCCGAGAACAGCGGTGTATCCGCTTCCGGCAAACGCCCAGCCACAACCAGCGGCGCAATCTCGCCCCCCTTGGACTGGGTCACACGAGCATAGGCCGCGAACAAGGTCGATAGGTTCTTGCGCTGATCAAACCCTCCGAGGTACAAAACATACCTGTCAGGCAGTCCATACTTCAGCCGGACGGCAGCCAGCCCCCCCTCGTCGGAGACAGGCCGGCAGGCCGGGTTGGCAGCAAGATAGATGACCTGCACCCTCTCAGCAGGTACGCTCAAGTGCCTGACAATGTCCTCCTTGGAGTGCAGCGAGTCTGTGATGATCAACTTTGCTCGCTTCGCTGCTTGAGCAACCAGGCGCGTGTACAGTCGCACCCCAAGCGATCCGCGATAGACCGGCAGGAGCATCGGGATGAGATCGTGTACGGTAACCACCGTGGGTACGGTAGGGCAGACAGGAGAAGCGAAATAGGGTACGTGGCACAAATCAACCAACGCACCGCGGCAGGCACGTGGGAAGGCGACCTGTTCAAACCACAGCTTGTCCAGGTTCTCGAGGCGACGAGCGAACGGCGTGCGCAGGACGTGAGCCTCTAGGGACGGCAGAGCGTTCCATGAACCGGGTTTCCTTGAGGAACCCAGTGTGTCCAGTTGGTACAGCAGATACTCGTTGCGCTCGTCCTGCTGCGCCAGCGCCTTCAGAAGATGGCGAGTGTACTGGCCACTTCCGGTAGCTTCCTGGCCCAGGAACAAGGCGTTGAAACCAACTCGCATTCTACACCCCAACACATCCCGGTTTGGCTGCGATCGGTCCCTATTGACCAACGGAGGCTCTGGTGGCTCGCCGCCTGACTACGCTGCGCTAGCCATCCGCTCGGAAGTACTCCACCGTCTGGCGCAATCCTTCCTGCAAATCGGTAGCCGCCTGCCAGCCAAGTTCGCGTGCAACCCTGTCCACATTCAGATAGACCTTGAACACCTCTCCAGCCTTGGGAGGGCCGTGTACGGCTGCCCGCTCATACGCAGTCGCTGCCTTGAGCCTGGCGAAAATCTCATTGATGGAAGTGCCTGTGCCGGTGCCGATGTTATAGACGCGCCCATCACCACCACCAAGTGCAAGGATGTTGGCCTGTGCCACGTCGCCAACGTACACAAAATCGCGCTCCTGGTCCCCACTTCCATTGATAACTGCCTGCTCTCCACGCAACATCTGACCAGCGAATATGGCCACCACACCGGCTTCGCCAAGGGGGTCTTGGCGAGGGCCGTACACATTGCCGTAACGCAGCACAGTAAAGGGAAGGCCATGGTTCGCTTGATACAGCGGCAGATAGTGCTCAAAGGCAGCCTTGCTCGCACCGTAGGGGTCAAGAGGTTGAATGCGATGTGCCTCGTCTGCAGGCAGGTACTCTGGTTCCCCGTAAACAGCACCGCCTGTGGAGATGTATATGAACTTCTTGACGCCGTACTTGCGACTCAACTGCAGCAGGTTCAGTGAACCCAGGATGTTCACGTCTGCATAGAGCATCGGGCTCGCCATGGACTCCCGTACACTGGCCTTTGCCGCGTGATGATTGATGATCTCCGGCCTCTCCGTGGCAAAGACCCCTTCCAGTTCCGCATCACGAATGTCCATGGGATAGAGCTTTGCTCGGGGATGCACATTCTCCCGCTTTCCGGTACTGAGGTCGTCTATCACCACCACGTCATGCCCCTGCTCCAGATACGCGTCCACGACGTGCGAGCCGATAAAGCCCGCGCCACCTGTAACCAATATCCTCATCAAGCCTCCTTCAGTCACTTTGAATTGACATGGCAAAGCATACAACGACAAGGGAACAAGGCAAACCGAGAGCAGACTGCTAGCTCCTGCCCATCAGAATCCCTTGGAGCGTATGATGGAGAACAGCAGCCAAGCGGCAAGTACGCCAGCTACAATGAAACTGATCTGCGCAACCGGCAAAGCGACTCCAATGACAGGAACCCGCCAAGTCGAGACGGCTGCCCCTCCCAGGATGATCAGTGCTGAACCAATGATCAGTGCGGCGACTAGGACACTGAAGGATAGGCGATTGGCGACCCTATCCAGTTTGGAGAGCACAGCTTGCAGGCGTCGGATGTCAATGCCCAGCGTCATGTCCCCCTGCTCCAGTTGGCTGGAAAGCGTATCCAGGCGCCGAGGCAGCACCTGCACAAGCTGATCCAGATCACGCAGGGTACGCATTGCGCGTTGCCCCAGGTGCTGCAACGAAAGCCGCTCACTGATGAGTTGCATCACCAAGGGACGCGCTTTGTCTACCAGCACAAAGCCAGGATCGAGGGTACGCGCGACACCCTCCAGGACTGCTACCGTGCGCGCCAACACAGCAAGGTCGGCGGGAAGACGAATACGGTGGCGGAGGGCAACGGCCATGACATCGTTCAGCGATTCGTCCAGACGCACCTCTTCCAGGGCAACCCCATAGTATCGCACAAAAAGGCGTTGAATGTCCCTGTGCAGGGCATCCACATCAGTTGGCCGGTCGATGGCGCCCAGCCGGACAACAGTCTGCGCTACTCGATCCACGTCTTGGTTCATTAGGCTAACGAGCAGGTCGGCCATCAGATCCTTGGTCCCCGGCGTCAAGTAGCCCATCATGCCGAAATCAACAAAAGCGACCTGTTCCCCACACACCAGGACGTTTGCCGGATGTGGATCGGCGTGGAAGAAGCCATCAACGAAAACCTGTTTGAGGTACGTGTCCACGATCAGGTCGGCAATGGCCGATAGGTCGTAGCCTTCCGCCTTGAGCAGCTCCACATCCAGCAGCTTGATGCCCCGCAGTTCTTGCAGGGTAATGACGCTTCGGGTGGTCAGATCCCAGTACACCCGAGGTACCAACACACGCGGATCGCGCTCCAGGTTGCGACGGAGGCGATCTGCGTTGCGGCCCTCGTTGGTGTAATCAAGCTCGTCATGTAGAGTCCTGCCGAACTCATCCAACAGGCCCGTGAGCCGGTAGTCGCGCGCTATCGCCAATCGATTCTCGAGGAACCGCGCCTGGCGTGCCAAGATATCGAGGTCCGCCTCCACGATGCGCTCCACGCCGGGTCGCCGAATCTTGACCACTACCTTCTCGCCATTCTTCAAGATGGCACGATGAGCTTGACCAATTGAGGCCGCAGCAACGGGTTGCACCTCAAAATGCGCAAAGATTTCCTGCGCTGTTGCACCCAGTTCGCGCTCCAACTCGGCAAGTATCTCCTGCGAAGCCACAGGCGGAGCGGCATCCAGGAGCTTGGATAGTTCCGCAATGTATTCCGGCGGCAGAAGGTCCGGCCTAGTGCTCAGGATCTGGCCCAGCTTGATATAGGTGGGCCCCAGTTGTTCAAGCGTGTGGCGTACACGTTCCGGAATCGAATACTTGCTGGCCCTGTCCTCAGCGGTAATGTTCCTCTGTTTCCAGGGTGGAAGAAAACGCGCGAGGTCAAGCTGCTCCACAACAAAGCCCAGGCCATTGCGCAGCAGGATCTCAGCAATTCCACGCAATCGCACTATGTCTTCATATGGCTGGCGAAAGCGAAACGGCAACCTGCTCGACATTGGTTTCTTCTCTCCGGCCGCGCCAGTCATGGCCGGTCTGCCGCATCATGCGGCAGTTCCCGCGACGCCACCAGGCCAGGAAACGGGCAACAGCGATGCCCTTTATCAACTCAAGATGTTGCCAGTATAATACCTCTGATCCTAGAATAGGTAAGGCAAATGCGGCTCCTGCACCTCAGCTTGACCAATTTTCGAAACTACTGCCGTCTGGAACTGGATCCGCCGGCAGGCGTCATTGTGCTCCAAGGCGACAACGCTCAGGGCAAGACGAATCTCCTGGAAGGCATCTACTACCTCTCCAGGATGCACTCGCCGCGCACCAGTGTCGACCGCGAGCTCATCAACTGGCTAGCACTCGAGGATGATCTGCCCTTCGCCCGATTGGTGGGTCAGTTTCAGTCAGAGCAGCGGACAGATCAGATCGAGCTGTCGATGGTGCAAAGCAGCGGGAAAAGGCCGAATGACAATGCAGCCGCGCTACGCAAGCACATCCGCGTCAACGGCGCAAACAAACGCGTTCTGGATGCAGTGGGCCTCCTCAGTACTGTGCTGTTCATGCCCCAAGACATCAACCTGGTTTCCGGTGCGCCCTATCTGCGACGCCGCTATCTAGACGACACGATCTCTCAGATGGATCCGCAATACAGCCGCGAACTGCAAGAGTACAATCGGGTCTTGACACAGCGAAACTACCTGCTAAAGTCTCTGCGAGATGCGCGCAACGACTCCGGGCAACTTCTCTTCTGGGATCAAGGCTTGGTGGAACACGGCACCTATGTCACCGTCCGTCGCCAACATGCGATCCAGCTGCTCGACGAATTCATACAGGACATTCACCCCAAGCTAACGGCGGAAAGCGAGCAGTTGAGGCTGGAGTACTGTGCGAGTGTCCGCCTTGAAGGGCGCCCAGGCACTGCCTATCAGATACCTCTTATGGCAGAGGACAGCTCCGCAGCTGGCCCGGGATTTTCCTTGCGCGCCGTGGCCGCCTCCTTCGCCGAGCAACTCCATGAGGTACGGGCCAAGGAACTCGAACAGGGCGTGTCTATTATCGGTCCACACCGGGATGACTTCCGCTTCCTAACGGATGGTGTGGACATGAACATTTATGGCTCTCGTGGACAACAACGTACGGTTACGCTGTCCCTGAAGCTGGCCGAAGTGGAATGGGTCACGCAGGAGAAGGTGGACAAGCCGCTCCTCCTGCTGGATGATGTTGCTTCAGAGCTGGATGCCGTACACCGAGACTGTCTCTGGGGTGCCATTGACAGGGCCCAACAGGTAATTATCACCACGACCGGTGTCACGCAATTCGACGAGGCGTTCCTCGAACGGGCGACTCGCTGGCAAGTTCGTGGGGGCAGGATCCAGGAACTCAATCACCCGTAAGAGGGCGTTTGTTGGGCATGCCGGGGCGCCTTGGATACTTGGCTGGTGTATGCCCAACTTTGTCCATGACTACCAGTGAACGTGGTTCTCTCAGCCCTGCCAGGTGCAGGATCTTCACCTCCCGCAGTTCACCTCCCAGCAAGTGGATCGCTGCTTGGGCTCGTTCCAGCTCGCCCTCGATGTCTGCCCCTTTCTGAGCCACAAAGCAGCCTCCCCTGCGACACAGAGGCAGACAGTACTCGACCAACACAGGCAGATCAGCCACGGCCCGTGCGAGCACTACATCATAGCGCTCACGATGGTGTGCATCTTGGCCGGCTTCCTCGGCTCGGCTCCACAACAACTCCACACCCTCCAAACCCA
This sequence comes from Anaerolineae bacterium, assembly GCA_041549915.1. Lineage (GTDB taxonomy): Bacteria > Chloroflexota > Anaerolineae > UBA2200 > UBA2200 > JBFEPU01. The sequence goes on from JBFEPU010000024.1 coordinate 8,360, forward strand.
AACACTTCACCAAGTGTTCCAGGAATGTGATCTTCTTGCTGGAAGATTCCAGGAGAGTCATATTCAGTGCTGGGCGGAGGATCTTGACAGGTAGGCCTGGGAATCCAGCACCCGTACCCACATCAATACACAGCAGCGGTGTGTCTTTGCTCGACAGGGGAACGATGTTCGGCAGCTGCTGACCGCGGTCGGCTCCAGGCAGCGGCAGGGACAGGAGACAAGTCAGTGAATCGAGAAAGTGCTTCAACTGCACGTCCTCGTAGCGCGTCACCGTGGTTAGATTGAGCCTACGGTTCCAGGCACCGAGCTCGCGATAGTAGGTTTGGAAGGCCCGCACATGCTCAGCGGTCAGGTACAGGCCCAGACCTCGCGCCCCTTCACGCAAGAGTTCCATATCCCGCCCCGAGGATGGCTGAGCGTGGCCCCAGCCTGCAGATGAGGGTAGGGCACGTTCACTGGAGAGACTGCTGTTCAACGGCCGGTCCCACGAGCCGGATCTTCCTGGCCTGTTCCATAGACCTGACGTGCGCGGCTTGCGCCCTCTGGCGGGCCGATAATGCCCATCTCTTCCATCGTGTCTATCAGACGCGCAGCCCTCGAGTATCCAATGCGTAGCGTGCGCTGCAGCAGGGTGGTAGAGGCGCGCTCCCGTTCCCGGACAAGCGCAATTGCCTGGTCCAGGAGGTCATCCCTGGCCGTAGCTTCCTTCTCCCTTTCGATCAATTCCTCCCAGAGGGGCTGCTGCACCAGAGCAGCTCCTGGGGGCAGAGGAGCACTGGTGCGAAACCCGCGCCAGTAGTCAACCAGGCGTTGGAGCTCGACATCAGAAACAAAACAGCCCTGCATGCGGACCAGCTTGCTCGAGTCCGAAGCCATGTACAACATGTCGCCCCGACCCAAGAGCTTCTCCGCACCTCCGTTGTCCAGAATCACTCGCGAATCCACCTGGGAGGTCACGGCAAAACTGATGCGTGCTGGGAAGTTGGCCTTGATCAAACCAGTGACCACGTCCACCGAGGGCCGCTGCGTGGCAATCACCAGGTGGATGCCGGTGGCCCGCGCCAGCTGCGCGATACGGCAGATGTGGCGCTCTACCTCGTCTGGGGCAACCATCATGAGGTCAGCCAGCTCGTCAATAAGCACCACGATGTAAGGCAACTTCTCCTCTTGGGCGACCTTCATCTGGTTGTACATCTCAATGTTGCGCGCACCGCCCTTGGAGAACAACTTGTAGCGACGGTCCATCTCTTGGGTTACCCACTTCAGCGTGGCCACCACCCGCTCAATCTCAATCACGACAGGCACCATGAGGTGAGGGATGCCATTGAAGTTGGTCAGCTCGACCATCTTGGGGTCAACCATGATCAAGCGTAGATCCTCAGGAGTGCTGTGAAGCAGCAGACAAGTTATGATAGAGTTAATACACACAGACTTGCCTGAGCCGGTGGCCCCGGCGATGAGCAAGTGTGGCATGAGTGTCAGATCGGCGGCAGCTGGTAGACCGGCTACGTCTTGGCCCAAGGCAATGCGCAGCTTAGACTTTATGTTACGAAAGGCCTCGGACTCTACCACACTACGCAGACTGACTAAGGAAATGTCTACGTTGGGCACCTCAATGCCCACCAACGAGCGACCTGGGACCGGTGCTTCAATGCGGATCGGGGAAGCGGCCAATGCAAGCGCCAGGTCGTTGGACAACGAACGAATACGGTTCACCTTGACCTTGAAGCGCCGAGACCTTCCAGAGCGATCTTTGCGCTCGACGAACCCGGGCTCCAGACCGAATTGAGTGACAGTGGGACCCTGGTTGACCTCCACCACTTTGGCCGGCACACCAAAGTTGACCAGTGTTTCCTCAATGATGCGCACCTTGGCACGGATCTCGGCCTGGCTCAGCTCCTGTTCAGTGCCCTCATCCAGGATGTCCTCCACGGCAGGAAGCCGCCACTCCTTCGCACCTCCCACAACCCGTGGGAAAAGCAGGCCCCGCTCTGATGGCTGAGGCGTGGTCACCTGGCCCCTCGGCGGACGCGCTCGTTCCTGAACTTTGGCCATCACACGCGCTGGAAGACTATCATCCCTGGGAGGCGCAGTTACACCCCCCCTGGCCACGGAGCGGAAGCGATACCAATCCACCACTCTCTGCCACAGTGTTGAAACCGTCGCGACCATGCCTGCCAACGAAATGCTGAAGAAAGCGATCAATCCAATGGCCAGGACAGCAAGCAACACAAAGATGGCGCCCAAGTCACCCAGCGCGCCAATCAGAGTGCGACTGATAACCCAGCCCAGGTGGCCTCCGCCTCTACCACTGAGAGCTGCTTCTGCTGGGTTGCCGGCAAAGTAGTGCAGGAGGCCCACGCCAGACAAGAACAGCAGCACTGCACCGGCAACCGTCTCGAAGGGCACCCTAACAGGACGGCCAAAACCAACCAGGAAAAGCCAAAAGCCCACTGCGCCCAGACCAATGGGCAGCACGTAGGCGCCCCAACCAAAGGCCGCACGCAGGAGGTCAAGCCAACCAGCAGTCAGCGTGCCACGGCTAAAGGAGAGGAGACTAAGTACCGTCAGCAACGCTATTCCCAGCAGCACGATCCCGGCCACCTCGAGCCAAGTGCTCAACGGAATCGTGACCCGTTGTTTCTTTCTTCTCGTTCGTCGGCGTTTAGCCACTTCTCAGGCTTCCTTCACAACCACCAGTGCCCACAAGTCCCATCCCTGCAAGCCACCGCTAAAACAAGGTCAGCTGCTCAGCCTGCTGACCTAGCTGTGCCTCCGGGAACTCGTCAAGTTGCGCCAGGATACTGGGAATCTTGAGAAAGTCTTGCTCGATGTGAGCCCTGTATTTGGGTTGGTGCAGGGCAGCCGCAGGGTGAAACATGGGCAGCACGACAAAATCACCGAGCCTGACTGGATCACCATGGACCTTGGAGATACCTGCCTTTTGCAGGTATTTGGCCATGGAGTGTCGTCCCAGCGTGACAACCAATTTGGGTTTGATCAGCTCGACCTGTTTGTCCAAATATGGTCTACATGCTTCAATCTCATGATGCATAGGGTCACGATTGTTCGGTGGACGGCACTTGATCACGTTACATATGTAGACGTCCTCGCGCCGCATGTTGATCGACGCCAATAGCTCCTCGAGAAACTTGCCAGCAGCTCCCACGAACGGGCGTCCCAGACGATTCTCGTGATACCCAGGCGCCTCACCAATAAACATGATCTTTGCATCGTCTGGCCCCTCACCGGGAACAGTGAGGTTGCGCCCCTTGGCTAATGCACATCTCTGGCACGCTGCGATCTCGGCATACAGGTCCGTTAGCTCTGACAATGTTGCCTCCCATTGCCCATGAATGGAAAGAGAAACACCGGCACCTTCGATCTTCGATTCACATTGTACTTGAAATGGTCATTTTGGCCAAGGTTCAGCGCCGCTGGGCCACCCAAGCGATGCCATACACAGCCAAGCAGCCAGATCTTTCACTTGACAACGGGGCCGATGATGCGTATCATAGCGCCCGTGGTTGGCAGCTGTTCGTATTGAGAGCCATTTCACTCGGCCGCAGAAGCCCTGTTGTGCTGGCTTCGGCGGTTTTGTGCTAAATGGAGACGTGAACAAGCTTCTGCCCACCCGGTCTCCGACCGGACCTTTACATACTGTAGTCAGAGAAGGAGGTACACAAAGGATGTCGGAGCGAACGCTGGGCACGGTCAAGTGGTTTAGCCGGCAGAAGGGGTACGGGTTCATTGAACCTGACGGCGGCAGCGCAGCAGATGTGTTCGTCCACTTCAGTGCCATCGTAGGGGAAGGATTCCGAAACCTCAGGCGGGGACAGCGAGTAGAGTTCGCGGTCGAAGATACCCCCAGAGGCCCGCAAGCTACCGGGGTGACAGAACTGGAGCCTCTGACCGAAGATACCGCTGAGAGCCCACGGGCTGATGACGCGACGGACATGGAAGCCGAAGCCTCTGAGGAGGTGACTGACCTATCCACTCCGGATTTCTAGTCCTCGGCTCTCCGTTGCAGAAGATTCCCACCCCCTCTTGCGTAGGCAGGAGGGGGTTTCCTTTCTACTCTCTTTTGCGGTAAACTAGGATTAGACACTCCTCCTCCGTGAGGTCCAAACCCAAAGCGATCGACGCAGTACCCTGTATAGCGAAAGGAGTCTGGCCAACCATGCAAAAGAAAGGGAGGGTCTTCTCTGGCGCGCGGCCAACAGGGCGTCAGCATCTCGGCAACTACTGCGGGGCCATCAGAAACTATGTGGGCTTGCAGGACGAATACGAGTGTGTCTACTGTGTGGTGGACCTGCATGCCCTGACGACCCTGCGCGATACGCAAGAACTCAAGGATAACACCTATGAGATGGTCGTCGACTGGCTGGCCGCAGGTATGGACCCGGAGCAATGCATCATCTTCGTACAGTCCCACGTGCCTCAGGTGACCGAGTTACACACCATTCTCTCTATGGTCACACCAATGGGCTGGCTCGCGCGCCTGCCTACCTTCAAGGAGAAGGTTCGTCAGCAACCCGACAACGTCAACTATGGACTGCTGGGCTACCCAGTTCTGATGGCTGCTGACATCACTCTTTACAAGGCCGACACGGTGCCTGTTGGAGACGATCAGCTGCCCCATCTGGAGTTCACACGCGAAATCGTCCGTCGGTTCAACCACCAGTTCGGCGAGACGCTGATAGAGCCCAAGGCGAAGCTGACAGATACCCCTCGCATCCTGGGTCTCGACGGGGTCAACAAGATGAGCAAGTCCCTGAACAACCATATTGAGCTGGCGGCCACGCCTGAAGAGATCAGAAGCCGCGTGATGACCATGGTCACTGACCCTGCGCGACAATACAAGACCGACCCAGGCCATCCTGAAATCTGCAATGTGTTTTCCCTGCACAAGATCTTTTCGGCGGACCCGGCAGCCATAGATCAGATTGAAGTCGACTGCCGAAACGCAACGATCGGCTGCGTGGAACACAAGAAGCAATTCGCGAGGGATTTGGCTGAGGCCTTGGCCCCGTTCCGTGAGCGACGAGCCAAGTTCACCAGCAGCCCAGACCAGGTCTGGGAAATCCTTGCCGATGGGGCCGAGCGAGCACGGGTCATAGCGCGAAAGACTATTGCCGAAGTCAAGAGTCGAGTAGGACTTCCCTAGCGCATTGCGCACCAGCAACCTGCACCACTCCTGCTGCCGTGCGGTTACCCTGTTCCAACGCCGCCGCCAAGTCATGACGAGCCAGCCAACTCACGACGAAGGCAGCAGCAAACGCGTCCCCAGCGCCCGTCCCATCCGCTGCCGGCACCTCAAACCCCGGGTGATGAACGACTGACTCGCCGCTGCCTGCCATGGCGCCGTGCGCACCCATCTTCAAGGCAACCACCGGAAACCGGCGCAGCAGAGCACCCAGCACTCGCTGCGGTTGCTGTTCTCCCGTCAGAACCCGCCCTTCATCTAGATTGGGGAAAAGGATGTCGACCTCTGGCACCATGGCCAAGAAAGTCTGCGGCCCCATGCGCTGCAAGTAGCCGTGTGCAGAAGGATCCAGCGAGAGCAGCTTGCCGCGCTGCTTCACATGCCTCATGGCCGTCATTGCAGCGCGACGCGGGGAATCTTCGATGAATGAGAAGGCCGTGACGTGCAACAGATCGGCACGATCTAGCAGGGTGTGGTCTAGATCATCAACGTCCAGCGCGGAGTTGGCGCCGCGTGCCGCCAGCACGGTCCGTTTGCCCCTATAATCTACGAGCGCAAAGGTGAGCCCCGTTGTCTCCGTGGTCACTCTGACGCCGCTGCGAACCCCCTCCTGGTCCAGATTCTGTAGCAGTGAGCGACCAAGTGGATCAGCACCCACGCAAGCGATCAGCCCAGCCTCAGCCCCTAGGCGCGCCGCCCACACGGCAAAGTTCGCCGCTGACCCTCCGGGCGAAACTGCAGCCCGAGCAGAGCCATGTGAGGCCTCCGCGGCAGCGGACTTGGTCTGCAGGACAATGTCCAGCATCAAATCCCCAAGGGCAACGATCATGGCTTCTCTCACATCACAGTATCTTGGCTCGAACTACGATCGAGCGGTGATGGTATGGATCACGTCGCGTAGGACAGCCGCTGCGGTGGCGCTGGTCCCCTCGTCTTCGATTACGGCGGTGATTGCCCCCATCGTATCTGTGGTATAGACAACACCCATCTGCCACTTGCTCAGCCGCGCTAGCGGGTGCTCCAGGGGCAACTCTGTCGGGCGAACCGCCAACTTGTAGTGCTGAGCCTGTGGCTCAGCGCTCACCAGCAGCTTGATCACACGGCCATGTTCCTGGGCTCGCAGCAGATCGTCGCGCTGGAGATCGCGAATGCCCTGCACAGAGACGTCATTGAGAGTGGCCGGCATCCCCAGCACGCTGTTGGCCACGATCACCAGTTTGTTGGCGGCATCCCAGCCATCGACATCAAGGCTCGGATCCGCCTCAGCAACCCCAGCCTGCTGCGCTTCGGCCAGTGCTTCTTCAAAGGACAATCCGTCCTCACTCATGCGCGACAGAATGTAGTTGGTGGTGGTGTTGAAGATGCCCTCCACTCGCAGAACCCTGGCTCCGGCCAAATCGCGCCGTCCGATGTTGACAGTCGGTAGACCGCCAGCCACCGCACCGCTGAACAGGAGCGAACGCCCTTTCTCCTCGGCAAGCGCAGCCAGGCGCTGATAAGCCAGCACCAGCGGGCCCTTGTTGGCGGTGACCACATCCAGGCCGTGGGTCAGCGCCCAGGTTATGGCAGACAGGCCCGGTTCGCCGTGCTGAAGGTTGGTGGGCGATAGCTCAATCAGCAGGTCTGCCTCTACCTGCCCGAGTGCGTCCATTGCCGTCAAGCCACTTATGCCATGCGTTGGGTAAGCAGCCACACCAGCACCTCTGTCCTTCAGCCGCAATACCTCATTGATATCCAGGCCGGACTCAGCCAGGGCCGCTCCTCTGGAGTCCACCGCCGCTGCCAATATCAGTTGCACGGCATAGCGTGCCTGAAGACTCGCCTGCTTCTCGGCTACGATCTGCAGAAAGCGCCTGCCGATGTTGCCCACGCCAACAAGCACAACCTTGGATGTTCTCACTTCGACTCCCCTCCCGAACTCGGAATGACTATTCAGTTAACCGCGATGGGACACCCGCATCAAGAATACTTCCCGTTGAGTGCAGCTTGATATATTTCGAGCATCTGTTGAGCATGCTGCTGCATCGTAGGTGCCGGACGGATATTGGCGCGCAGCGCAGCTAACTGCTCAGGCTGATCCATCAACTCGCGCAGTATCCGAGCCAAATCCGTGCTGTTTCCAGCGGTAAACAATCGTCCCGTTTCGCCATCCCGCACCTTTTCAGCCAGTGCTCCCAGACAGCTGGCAACTACTGGTACCCCCACGCCGTAGGCTTCTTGGACCACCAAACCGTACGTTTCAAACCAAATCGAAGGAACCACCAGGCAGTCCAGCTGCCGCAGGGCCGTTCCAACGTTCGTATAGTCCAGCGGACCAGCGAAACGTATGTTGGGATGAGTTGCCGCAACCTTCAAGCGCGCGACATAGTGAGGAGACACAGTTTCGCTGCCATAGATGGTCAAGGCCGCACCCTCGGGCAATCGGTTGAAGGCCTCCACCAGCACGTGGACTCCCTTGTGAGGGGCCAAAGTGCCCAGAAACCCAAAATGGGGTCTCGCCAGTGGCACAGGCATACCATTGCCTGACGTGTCGCTCAGACGCTCAACATCAAGCCCGAGCTCCAAAGTGACAATGCGCTCTGCTGGGAATCCTTGGCCAACGTACTGCTGGCGCACGAACTCGCTAGGTGTCAGAATCAGCGGCACCGACTCTAGGGCTTGACGCAGATAGAGATTGCGACCGGCCAGAGGCCAAGCGACAAGAGGGCGCAGGGCTCTTAGCCAGCGTAGATCAGCCCGCACCGTGAGACAGTCGACGCAATTCCAGCCCCACCTGGGACCCGCACACACCTGACCATCCGGCCTCACGAGCTGACTGTTGGCACAGAAAAACCAGTAGTCGTGCAGAGTCACGAGCAGGGGAAAACCTGATGCCAGCGAAATCAAGTGTGCAGACACGCCCTGCACATGCTGAAAGTGCACAATGTCTGGCTGGACTTGCGCCAAGAACTCATGAAAGGCGGCCTCAATTGCAGTATCCCGGAAAGTGTGCCAGAACTGTCTCACAGGTCCCTCTCGAGCCCTTGCTTCTGGCACGGGCACCCGCCACCGGTAAATGCCATCCTGGTCTGCCCGGGATGCTGAAATCGACGTGCTAGCAACTGGATAGAATACGTGCGCTTCATGCCCTGCCTGAGCCAAGACCCGAGCCAGGCTCCAACTATAGGTCTCCACACCTCCGACGCTTTCGGGTGGAAACTTGTGCACAACAAAGGCGATTCGCATGGGGTCAGCCTTGTAATGAAATCCCTGTCTCTAGTCGAATGTACAGCAACTGCACAGCTTTGGGGTTCCCGCGTCCAGTAAGCTCAACGTCCTCTTGGCTCTGCTGCTGCAGATTCTCAGAGG
>JBFEPU010000025.1:0-16441 GCA_041549915.1 Anaerolineae bacterium
GAGTGAGGGTCGTGTCAGGACCGGTGCCGGGAGCCGGCCATGCGGCCGATCCAAAGGCTGGCGGCGGTCCAGCTCCCGAGAACACGCACAGCGTGAAGTTGAGCGTGTCGCCGGTAGGAGGCGGCGGCACATAGGGGAACCCCGGCAACAGCACACGGTAGCGGTTCTGGCTGGCCGGCACGTGTTTGATACACTCAAGAATGGTGCTGTCTTCTTCCGTCAGGATGATATTGCTGCGCCTGCCCATGACCTCTGCAATGAGCGAAACGACTCCCTCCCTGCCCCTGATCGTCAGATGAAGGATGCGCTCGGCTGGCGGCTGTTGAATGCCAGTCAGGTGGCCGCCACGGGCGTATTTGCGCAGCCGCAGGAGGAGCGGGGACGATGTGGCAGCGCCACGCCGCAACCGGTACGGAACCAAATGGACACGCCCGCCGGAGTCTGGGTGAGCGGAAATCAGCAGCTGGTGACGGCTGGGGTGTGCATAGACCTCCAGGCCCACCGTCAGACGGTCCACGAGCAGCACTCGCTGTATTCTCCCACCCAGCAGCACCTGCCGCAGTTCATCGGCCACGGCTGCCAAGGTCAGGGCATCACAGTACATCTTGACTGCTGGCTCCCCGGTTGAACTCAGGCCCCGTCAAGAGTCGCCCCACCCGCACCCCGAAAGGACTCCGCAAGGGCATGCGCCACTCGGAATGGATCGCTGGCGATGACGCTGCTGGCATACAGCTCCATAGCCCCAAAATCGGCTGTCTTGTTGTCCAGATCTCCACGGTCAACGATACGCACCAGCACGGGGAACCCTTTCCAGTCCTCTGGCACCGCATCAATGGGCGGCATGCAGAGCGCCACGTTGAAAGAGCGGACGCCCAGTGTCTCCACAAAGCAGCTCAGGACCTTGTAGATCGCATACTTCAACTCATCGTCTACACGCCCAGAGATCAGGATGACCTCCTTCTCTTTGATGGGTGTCAAGTAGGCGAGTATTCGCACGCCGTCGCAATCCACCGCCAGGCCGAGGGATCTATGGACGGCGAACAGATCGTCAAAGTAGTTGACGCCGTGCGCAACTCTGTATAGCAGAGCTGCCCGCCGTTGGTGTTCCACCTTCGCGTAATGGATGCCACGGCTCAAGGTCATCTGCGCATGCCCGTGCACAATGGAGGCGCCACTCCTCCACAAGCAGTTCCACAGCAGGAAGAAGTAGCGCGCTTCCTTGTCCTCACAATGCGCCTTTCGAGCCCATGTCAGGGCAGTATCGATATAGTCCTTGACCCCCTGCGCAGTAAAGACCAACGGATTGTGCTCATCGAAGATCACCACACCGTGGAAGCCATCATACTTGGCGATGTTTGAGGCAGTGATGCAGTGCTCACCCTCGACGCGGCCAAACACGTCCTCAGGGGTCCCCTCCAGAGGACGGCAGAATGGACCGCCTGCGCTGCCCATTATGATCTGGCTGAGGTCGCCAAGGCTCTTGGCCTCCGCAGGGCGGCTGGCGCGGAGCTCGTTGAAGAGCGCGCCCTCTAGTGTGATCAGGTTGGTCAGCTTGACAATCCACTGCTCTTGGACCACCTCAACTGACCCAAAGTATCCTGCGATCCAGTCATGCATAGACGGAGGTGCCCGCAGCTCTCCAACCGTAGTATCGATCCGGAAGATGCGCTCAAAGCGCTCCCGTTCATCGACTGGCAGCGCCTGCACCTGGTCTTTAAGATGAACAATGCTTCTAGACGGATCAGACATACGAGTCTCCCCCATTGATGGTGATCTGGTTTGCTGCTCCGCGGAACGATTGCCAGACTTCGCTGGGCAGTCGACGCGCGGGAGTAGTTGGTAGGACTTTGATTCACGCAGCATTCCGCGGCTCGGACATCCGCAGCGGTATTATACAACAGCCAGAGCGCAGGACTGACCATTGGAGTTTGCCCAAATCTAACACAAAGGCACAAAGACACGAAGAGATAACAGCAGGTAGGTTTCTTCTTTCACGGGACTGAATCAAAGATGCCCACGCGAGGGTACAGAAGTGCCAGGAAAGACCCGGATCCGCGCGAAGCTGCCCATATGATGCCAGAGCGAGCTCTCGCCAGACACACGGCGACAGTTCGTCCCGCTTGATCGTTCATGCCGCTTGACGGCACGGGAGAGGCTGCGCAGCCAGCATATGATACCGATAGAGTCAGATGGCGCGGAAATCTTGAACGTCTTAGTGTCTCGGGGTCTTTGTGTTTTTGTTTCGCCGCTTGCTGTGGGAGTTCTGGGCAAACTTCAGTGACCACCTTTGACAAAAGCTAGCGCGCATGATAACATCCGGCAACGTGTCCGGGCCAGAGAAAAGCGTATGAGAATGAGATGCCGACCTCGCTGGCTGCCTCTGTGTGCACTGCTTGTGCCTTATGTGCTGCTCTCTTCTTGTGTCTCGCCTCAACAGCACTGGGACGTCGGTCCATCTGAGAGCTCACAGGACACGGCCGCGCCCCCGACAAGCGCCGCCCCCAGGCCCGTCCCAACCACCGCTGCCACCCCGACGCGCACACGAGCGGTTCAGCCGAACACCCCCATCCCGGATGCCGTGCCCATCCCGGCCGCGGGTCAGCTGCGCCTTGCGGTCCGCGAGGGCATAAGGACGCTTGACCCGTATCTGGTGACAAACGCCAGCGAGGAATTCGTCTCCAGCCTGCTGTACGACACGCTGGTAATGGATGACGCGCTGAGAGGCCTGGCGCCGAACCTGGCCCAACGATGGGAGTTGTCCCCCGACGGTGTCAACCTTACCTTCTGGCTCAACCCGGACGCCCGATGGCACGATGGCCAGCCGGTTACGGCGGATGATGTCCTCTTCTCCTACAGGCTGGCCACTGAGATGCAGGTCCCAGGGTGGGCAGCTGTTGCGGCGCTCGTCGACCGGCTGGAGGCGATACACCCCGATGAGGTCAAGTTTACCCTTCTGACGGTGCGCGCGGACGCGGTGCGAATACTCGGTACTGAGCTTTGGATCGTACCCGCACATCTATGGGCAGACTCCAAGGGTCCACTGACGGCTCCGAGTCCGGAGAATCCGGTCGGTTCCGGTCCCTTGCGGTTCGTGGAACGCGGGGAGGGGGACCAGCTCATCCTGCGCAACACGAGGACTCACCACTCGGCAGACCTCAGCATGGACGGCCTCGTGGTGGAGATTCTGCCTAACGAGAACCAGGGCCTGCAGGCCTTGAAGGACGGAGAGTTGGACGCGCTTGGGTGGGACGTGTCGCCATCGGTGGCCCGCGACGTGGTGGACAATGCAGACGATTATGAGGGCATTCAACTCGCGCAGGCGCCCGGATTGCGCACTCAGACGCTGCTCTTCAATCTGCGCAAGGCGCCGTACAACAACCGATCCTTCCGCCAAGCCTTGGCCCAGGCCATTGACACAGATGCCATCGTCGATGAGGTACTCAAAGGGTTTGGCGATGTGGCCACCGCCGGGCTCTTCCCTCTGTCTTCCCCGTGGCGCAAAGCAGGTATCCCCCCCATCGCCTTCAACCCTCAGCGAGCCAGCGAAGAACTGGACCGCATCGGCGTTGTCGATCGTGATGGTGACGGACTGCGCGACAACCCCGACGGCAGCCCACTGCTGGTTCCCATCGCCTGCCCCGATCTGCCCGACCTTGTCCGCCTTGCTGAGTGGGTGGCCGCCAGTTGGGAAGCAGTTGGCGTCGCAGTAGAGGTGGAAGCCATCGCGCAGGATCTCGTCACACCGGTGATGATGGAAGCCGCGTTTGATATTCTGGTATACAGCATCTCACTCCAAGAGCCGGAAATGGCCTACTTCCGCTTCCACAGCTCACGCGGATCGCTGAACAACGGCTACGTCCTCGGTCTCAACTACGGCGGCTACTCCAACCCGGAATACGATGAACTCGCTGCTGCTTCACTGAAAGAGCTGAATCCAGAGCAGCGCCAGATTCTCCTGCACCAGATGCAGGACATCCTGGCCTCGGACCTGCCCCAGATCCCGCTTTACCACCCTCGCGTGCTGAACCTGTATCGGGATGACCGCTTCACAGGGTGGAGCGCAGAGCCTGGGCTGGGGCTGCTGACCCGTGCGACCATTGTGGACCTGACCGTCAGCGAGGATTAGGCCAGAGAGAGCAAGGCAAAGCTGGGCTAGTGAGAAGAGAGGGTGAGCGAGGAGCTGCCCCCGAATCGGCGGCAGAGACATGGCTGCTCGTCGAGCCAGCGGCACAAGCTTTTCTTTGCCCTCCAGCTGCGCTCGTCAAGCCTGTGAGATGTGCAATCCACGGCGCAGAGAGGTACTCGGCATGAGGGACAGTGCAGGAGCTGGGTTCACTGCTGTCAGCCATCAAGGGGGCGCCGCAAAGAACTAGGCCTTCGCTTCGGCACGGTCCTCCAACTTTACTTCATCTCGCCGCGCGGTCAGAGCACGACGGTAGAGATCAACGTACTTCTTGGCAGAGGCCGTCCACGAAAAGTCCGCTGACATGCCCTTGACCTGCAATCTTTGCCAGGTATCCTTGTGCTTGTAGTTCTCCAACGCGCGCACGATGGTGGCAAACAGCGCCCAGCGGTCATAGTCCTCGAAGACAAAGCCATTGCCCTCGCCGGTCTGCGGGCTATAGTCCTTCACCGTATCCGCCAGTCCGCCCACGGCACGCACTATGGGAACGCTGCCATAGCGCATGGCGATCATCTGGCCGAGTCCACACGGTTCAAAACGAGAAGGCATCAGAAACATGTCCGTGCCAGCATAGATCTTCTGCGCCAGTTCTGCGTTAAAGGTGAGGAATACGGCTGCCTTGCCTGGATAGGCCTGCGCAACCCGCGAGAACATCTCATGATAATGTGGATCGCCTGTTCCCAGCAGCACGAATTGCAGGTCCAGGTCCAGGAGGTGGTCAATCACATCCCCTAGCACGTCAAAGCCCTTCTGATCGGTCAGCCGCGAGATAACGCCAATCAACGGTACAGCGGCATCCGTCTTGAGGTTTGCCTCCTCCTGCAGGGCCAGCTTGTTGAGGCCCCGCTTCCCAAGGGTGTCAACATCAAAGTTCTGCGCGATGTACTTGTCCGTTGCAGGGTTCATCACCTCATAGTCGATTCCGTTCAGAATGCCGAACAGCCGATCACGGCGATCGCGCAGAAGGGGATCCAGCTTCTCTCCAAACTCCGGCGTGAGAATCTCCTGCGCATATCTCTCGCTGACGGTGTTGATCACGTCGGCGAAGAAAATGCCACGGCCCATGAAATCAACCACCTCAGTCAGGTCCGCCATCTCGGGATGATACATAAAGCCGTACTCGTCAATCCCGGCGACTTCCAGCACACGGTAGCCAAAGATGCCCTGATAGGCCAGATTGTGGATGGTGTAGACAGTGGCGGTTTCGGCAAAGAAACGATCGTCTTTGTAGATGGTCTTCAGCCAGTTGGGAACAATGGCTGTGTGCCAGTCATGACAGTGGATGATGTCTGGACGCCATTCCAGGCGGCTCAGCATCTCAAGCGAGCTGCGACAGAAGAAAATGAACCGCTCTGCATCATCGGAGTACATATAGATGCCATCGCGGTCATAGTACTTGGTGTTCTCAATGAAGTAGACGGGCACGTCGGACCCAATCCGACCCTGCTGAACCTCAGCTTCGTCCACCTGTTTGTTCATGGGCACAGGAAAACTGCTCAGCACCTGTCGGAGGCCAAACTTCTCTGGGTCGATGCGCCCGTAACGCGGCATCGCGATGCGGATGTCATGGCCCAGTGCGCGGATCGCCTTGGGCAGTGATCCGGCAACATCTGCCAGACCACCCGTCTTGGCAAAGGGGACCACCTCTGCCGCCAGCAACAGCACCTTCAGTGATTGCTGTTCTCCCATCGTCAACCTCCTTGCTTGGACAATCCCCCCATTCGATAGGTCAACTGGTCCCGATCCAGACCATGGTAGGTGCTGCAGGAGCAACTAAAGACACCAGCAAGCACGACAAGCTGCCCGTCAACTCTCGCCCTCGAAACCGCAGACCAAGCTCCCCGCTCGGGCAGCTACCTCTGCGCTTCCGGCGCATGGCTCTGCCTACCAGGCATGGGCCCTACTCCCAGCCAATGATCCAAGCACAGAGACCAGCCAAGCCAACACAGGCCCCTGCCATGAACAGGCGTTGGCTGGGCAGCAGGTCAGTGTCCCGCGAAGTCACCAGGAAGATGATGACCATACCAACGGCCAGTGCGGCCCACATCGTCAGATTGGGATGTTCTTCAATGAAGCTTCGCCACGAAGACATGTTGCCTCCATCACGCAACTCTGTCGCCAGCGCCGCTTTCTGGCGACGAGCCAGCACAGCTCGGTCCCATGCTTTCGCCACCTGCGCCCGCGTCTGCTCCAGGCTGCCGCGGTTGTCGATCACCACGTCAGCTTGGGCCACCTTGTCCTGTTGTGGGGGCTGAGCATCGATACGCAGCGCTGCTTCTGTGGCGCTGAGCCCCCGCGATTGCATCAGCCGCTTCACTTGCTGATCGCGGGAGCAGGTCACCACCCAGAGTTCATCACAGCGTCGATGCATGCCTGATTCAATCAGCTTGATCGCCTCAAGAACGACGGCCTTCACCCCCAGGCCACCTGATGCCGACCTGTCCTGCAGAGCCTGCAGCAACCGCTCCGTTTCGGCAATCACGGCCGGGTGCACGATGGCTTCCAGGCGCTCAAGCGCTTCGGGATCCGCAAAGACCTGCGCCCCGAGCCGTGCACGGTCAATCTCCCCATCCTGGTGCAAGATGTCCGACCCGAATTCGTCCACCACGCGCTGCCAGGTCACAGTCCCGGCTTTCATCACCTCATGGGCCAGCGCATCGGCGTCAATTACCTCTGCACCAAGTTCGGCCAGCATCGCCGCGACCACACTCTTCCCTGTGGCAATGTTCCCAGTCAGGCCGATGACAAACAGTCCAGGATCTTTTGCGTTCTGCGCCTCGTGGTCCACCGGGCCCACCTGGCCAGCCTGTGAGGGCTCACCACTCACGTCTGCACAACCCCAGCCCATTCCTCAAGCCGGCGCTGCAGCTGCTCTTGCACATTTGCATACTCGCGGCCCAGATCGTAGACACGATCGACCCGTTGCGCTCGGCTGGCCAGCTCCAGCTCACGGCCAAGCAGCCCCAGCCGCGTTTCAAGCTGCTGGATTTCCTCCTCCAGTTCGGCTCGTTCGGCCTCCTGGTTGCGCGTCTTCGGTGTCGCCTGCTGCTCCCGCTTCGCCCGTTGCTTGCTGCGCTTCTGGTCATCCGCACGTGCTTCGAGTTCTGCTCCTGCCCTCTCCTCCCGCAGCTGCTCCATGTACGCTGAGTAGTTCCCAGTGTACACCCGCAACTGGGCATTATCAACCGCCCAGATCTGAGTTGCCAGGGCATCAATGAAGTAGCGGTCGTGTGAGACAAAGAGGATCGTGCCGTCAAAGTCCTGCAAGACCTGCTCCAGAAGCTCCTGCGATTGAATATCCAGGTGATTCGTTGGCTCATCGAGCAGCAAAAAGTTGGCACCCTGCAAGGCAAGCACAGCCAGGGCAACGCGCCCCCGCTCGCCACCGCTGAGATCGGCGATCGGCTTGAACACCGCATCACCTGAGAACAGGAAGCGGCCCAGGAAGCCGCGGGCTTGCTGCAGCGGGAGATTCTTGACCCCTAGAATCTCCTCCAGCACCGTGTTCTCTTCGTGCAGATGCTCATGCCCCTGGGCAAAGTAGGCCGGCTGGACATTGGTCCCGATTGTGACCTCCCCAGCAAGTGGCGGCACCTGTGCCATGATGGTCTTCAGCAAGGCTGTCTTGCCGCACCCGTTAGGGCCCAACAGCGCCGCGCGCTGACCGCGAAGGAGCAGCAGGTCAGGGCATTTGATCAGCGGTCGATCATAGCCGACCTGCAGTCCACGAGCAACCAGGACGTTGTTGCCGCCGCGCACTTTGGTGGCCAGCTTGAATGCTAGCGCCCTCTGCTGCTGCGGTCGCTCCAAGCGTTCCAGGCGCTGCAGGCGTTTCTGCCGTCCCTTGGCTTCACGCGAACGCTGACCAGCCTTGTAGCGCCGGACGAACTCCTCGGTACGAGCGATGTGCTCTTGCTGGGCCTCATACTCGTCCTGCAGCTCGGCCCGGCGCTGAGCGCGAACCGCAACATAGTGGCTGTAGTTGCCTCTGTACCGCTCCAGCGAGCCAGAGCTCATCTCCCACACCCGATTGGCCACCTTGTCCAGAAAGTAGCGGTCGTGAGCCACCACCACCAGGCTGCCGTTCCACTGTGCAAGGTACTGCTCCAGCCATTCGGTAGCCTGCAGATCCAAGTGATTGGTGGGCTCGTCCAAGAGCAGCAGGTGGGAGCCCGACAACAGGAGCCGCGCCAACTCCGCGCGCGTCCTCTGCCCGCCGCTCAGCAGGGCCAGTGGCTTGTCAAAGTCGGCCTCCACAAAGCCGAGGCCAGTGAGCACATGCCTAATCTGCTGCTCATACTCATATCCCCCAGCCAACTCGAAATGCTGCAGCAACTCACCGTAGCGCTCCATGGCCTTTTCACGGCGCTGAGGATCCACCATCTGGTGCTCCAGTCGACGCAACTGCGCCTGCTGGGCGCGCAACTCAGCAAAGACGTCAACCATCTCCTGGTACAGGGTGCCTCTCGCCTGCAGGTCTGGCAATTGACTCAAGTAGCCAGTGCGGATCGTCTTGGCCATGCTCCAGCGCCCCGACGTGGGGACCTCGAGACCAGCCATGATGCGCAGTAGCGTGGTCTTGCCAACGCCATTGGCGCCCACCAGGGCAATCTTGTCTCCATGGCCGATTTGGAAGGAGACGTCAGAGAAGACGTCCTGCGCACCGTAGGATTTGGCTAGGTCTTCAGCTACCACAATGGACACGATAACCTCGCGATCGCATTATACCATAGGAGCAACCGCACCCCAAGATTGACAGGATTCCGCCCAGCCTCTATACTACAAGCGCCCTACGTCGCCCTTCCTGGCAGGCCGCCAGATCAACCGTCGGAGGTTCAGATGCCTAGAGCCTGGGGAAATATCATGCGTCTCAGTGCAGCTGAGGACGATGGCCAACCCATCAATAATCTGCCTGGACTGTACCCCACCGAAGACTGGGGTGTCCACTACTGGAACGTGGACGCACAGGGAGAGCTCTGCAGTCGACGGGCGGTGATACAGCTGCCTCTCGGGTACGCGGATGCCTGCCCGGAAGTAGGAATTGGAGAAAGGGGCTGCGTGCACCATGTGCGGCGCTGGGGCGTGCAATGCTACACGCGCATCCTGCAAGACATCGGTTTTACCCCGGCCTCGTATGTCGGCCACGACCGCCAGCGATTCCCGGGCGGCGATGATGACGAGATGATCGCTATCCTCATTCAGGCGACCCATTTTGACTTGCCTGCCCACTTTGTCATCGCCAGCCAGGAACATCCACTGCTTCTCTTCGATCCGCGGGGCATTCTCAAAGGCTCGTACACCCGCTGGCACACCTATCTTGGAGCGCTGGCCTTTATGGTTTCAGCGGGAAAGAGGAACGCGTTCTTTGGCCGTTTGCACGCCGAGAACAGATCACTGTACGACGAAGCGTTGACTTATCTCTTGCAGGCACTGCGCGACTCCCAGGCCTGATCAGGAGCAACAGATGACCACGCGGAGCATTCTTGCCCTGTGCATCGTTCTGGCTGCACTCGGCTGGGTTGGCCTGGGCTCGTTCACCTACTACAATCCCCCGGAGGCCTGGAACCGCTGGATAGCATTGGCCATTCTTTGGCCAACCCTTGTGACAACCTTTGTACCCCTCGTATATGCGGCCCATTTGCTGCTCGAACGCAGAGACGGCGTTCTCGCTCGTGCGGGACGTCAGGCCGCTCTGGCTGCCCTGCTCCTGACCTTGTGTATTTGGCTGCGCATGATCGACGCCCTCAATTGGGCCAACGCGCTATTGATGTCAGCCCTCTTTGTCCTCACCGATGTATTGCTGGCAGCCAGGGAAAGCAAGTGAATTGCTTCCGAGGGGCGGTCCAGCAGGCAGACTCCTCCACGCCAAGCACGTAGCAAGGGAGAAAGATGGCCAAGCTCCTGGAATGTGCCTTGAACTTCAGCGAGGGCCGAGATGCCGATGTCATCAACGCCGTTGCCAGCGCGGCGCGCGACGTATGGGTATTGGACCTTAACTCTGACAAGGACCACAACCGCACAGTGCTCACCTTTGTGGGCTCGCCGCAGGGAGTGGGGGAAGCGGCACTGCAAGTGAGCGCCAAGGCCGTTGAGCTGATCGACATGAACCACCATCGTGGTGCGCATCCGCGCATGGGGGCAGTCGATGTAATCCCATTCGTGCCCGTCGGCGAAGCCACCATGGAAGACGCGATCGCTATCGCGCGATGGGTGGGCCAGCAGCTTGGCGAGAAGCTGGAGATCCCGGTCTACCTGTACGAGGAAGCTGCCACACGCCCTGAGCGACGGAACCTGGCGGACGTTCGCCGAGGCCAGTACGAAGGTCTGCCCAAGAAGCTCGCCGACCCGGCATGGGAGCCGGACTTTGGCCCCACTCGCCCGCACCCCACCGCTGGCGCGACGGCCGTTGGTGCACGCATCTACCTGGTAGCCTACAACGTCAACCTGGGCACTCCCAATGTTGGCATCGCCAAGGCTATCGCACGTGCCGTGCGGGCCAAGACGGGCGGCTTGCACAACGTCAAGGCGCTGGGCGTAATGCTGGAGGAACGAAACCTAGCACAGGTCACGATGAACGTCGTGGACCCTTTCGCCACGCCGCTCTACCGCGTGCTAGAGCTGGTGCGACTGGAGGCAGTGCGGTACGGCGTGCCAGTCGTGGGAAGCGAGATTGTGGGCCTGGTTCCGCTCTCGGTGATTCTGGACACCGTTCGCTACTATCTGCAAAACGAGGACCTTCGTGAGGATCAGATTCTGGAAGCCAGGCTGTGGGATGAAGACTGAGCGGAAAGCCTGCGCTGGGCACACGAGCCTGCGAGGAAGCCCGGTTGTGACCGCACAGGAGAGCGGCGCCTTCGAGGCCGCAGGCCAGGCCCCTATCCGAAAAGAGCGGGCCGGGCTCCCACGCCCGGCAATCCAGGAGGGCGGCGACATCGACGCCACATACTAGGCCCGAGCCTGCAATCGTGTGCGCAAAGCCGTTTCGACGGCTTCGTGGTCGCTCCACGGGTACTCTGTGGTGCCATAGCACATCGAGCGTTCGTGGCCCTTGCCGGTGACGATCACAAGATCGCCCGACTTGGCCATGTGAATGGCAGTGGCGATCGCCTCCGCTCGATCCGGGATCTTCCAAAAGTCGACACCATCGCGCCGCCCGGCCTGCTCGCAGCCGACTCCGATCTGGTCGATGATATCGCTGACGTCCTCCGTGCGCGGGTCCTCAGCCGTGATGACAATGCGGTCAGCCAGTCGACCGGCCATTGCCCCCATCAGGGGGCGCTTTTCGCGGTCACGCTCTCCAGCACAGCCAAACACAACCGTGACCTTACCTTGTGTCATCATGCGCACGGTCTCCAAGGCCCGCTGCAGCGCATTCGGCGTATGGGCAAAGTCGATAATTGCCGTGAAATCCTGGCCCAGGTCGATGCGCTCCATGCGCCCGATCACACCCCGCACGGCCGATATGCCCCGCTGCATGGCTTCAAAATCCACCTCTTGGACCACCCCCACGGTGATGGCCGCCAGGATGTTGTAGACGTTGAAGCGACCAACAAGTGGCGTTTCCACACCAAACGCCCCACTTGGCGTGACTGCCCAGAAGGTCGTTCCGGAGGGGGTGAACTGGATACCGGAGGCTTCCACATCGCTGGGGCCTTCTATGCCATAGGAATAGCAGCGGTCAGCTGCAAAACCCTCCAGTGGGTCGTAGGAAGAATCGTCGGCATTGAGCACAGAGATCTTCTCGATTCCCCGCTTGCGGTAGGAGGTCTCTAGGCTGCCGAACAGGCGAGCCTTGACGCCAAGATATTGCTCGTAGGTGCCATGGTAGTCTAGATGCTCGTGTGTGATGTTGGTGACGACCGCCACGTCGAACTCGCAGCCGGTAACCCGGTGCTGGGCCAGACCGTGTGAGGTTGCTTCTATGACCGCATACTGGCAGCCCTGGCCGACCATACGAGCCAGATAGTGCTGCACGTCCAGGGCATCAGGGGTCGTGGTATGCAGGCCGGTGTCGATCTCCTCGCCTCCGATGAACGCGCTCACCGTACTGATCCATCCGACTCGGTAGCCCGCCGCTCGCAGAATCTCCCCGATCAGACGTACGGTCGTGGTCTTGCCGTCGGTGCCGGTGACTCCGATCACGCAAAGCTTGCGGGCTGGATGCCCGTGCCAGGCTGCCGACAGCCAGGCCCATGCCTCGCGCGAGTCACTCACACAGACGTAGGGCACAGGGGGACCTTGGGGGAAGACGTCCAGCTCAGGACGCTGGCCGACAACAGCAACCGCCCCCCGCCGCACAGCGTCGAGGACAAAAGAGTGGCCATCGACCTGGACACCTGGGATGGCCAGGAAGAGCTGGCCCGGCTGCACCTGGCGAGAGTCACAGACGATGCCTGTGATCTCCAGATCCGCCAGTGCAGCTGGCCAGGGCCGCACGGTCCGACGGGGCAATGCACTCAGCAGCTCGAAGAGTCTCATCGCCTGCTCGCTTCACGATGCAGAAGCAACCGACCCAGATGGATTCGGGCAAATCACCTGCCAAAGCTCCGCACACGTCGCCTTGGTTGCCGCGGACTAGACAAAGACTTGCACGAGCAGGTGCGTCAGACGGAACCAGTCCGTGGCAAAAATGATGTTGCAGGCGAGTATGATGAAGATAATCAACAACAGGAAACCGCAGCCGCAGCCGATGCAGGAGGGACCGCGCCTAAAGCCGAATGTCTTCTGCAACCAGTCGAATATCGCGTTGAGCATGAATAGCTCAAAAAAACCTTCCAAACAGCCTTGACGTCGTCTCATTCTCTTGACCGCCCTTTCCTTGATGTCATCTCATATACGCCAATCAGCGACAGTAGGTTGCAGCACATGTTGTGCTTGGCCCAGTATAACTCAGAGGCCGTCGGGGTCAAGTCACATCGTGGTTCTCAAGGGCGCAACACAAAGCGCTGCAGCGCCACAGCCACACCGTTATCCTCCACCGGCGGAGCGATCCAGTCAGCCGCTGCCCTTGCTGCCGGCATGGCATTGCCCATCGCGATGCTCAGCGCAGCCCACTCGAGCATCTCGACATCGTTATCACCATCGCCGATGGCGACCGTCTCATCCCGCTCCACGCCGAGATGTTTGGCCACCCAGGACATGGCCCCAGCCTTGGAGACCCCAGGCACGATGGCCTCCGCCCAATAGGGCCCAGACGACACCACGCGGGCACGATCTCCCACATAGTCCTGAAGCCTCCCCACCAATGCCGGAGTCGCCTCTGGTGACCGCGACACGATGAGCACCTTGTGCGGAGGATGCGTCAGTTCCAGGATGGGATCGGGTACCTGGCGCACAGCCACACCGTCACGACGCAGCTCAAATGCCTTGCCGCTCCGGTTGTCCATCATGGTCTCCATGTCGGCCAGGTAGAACCACATTTCGATCCCTTCCTCCTGTGCCAGGCGTGCCATGTCGTGAGCTAGAGGGAGGGGCGTCGGCTGCAAGTGAAGCACCCGTCGCGTGGAAGGCTCCACAATCAGTCCACCGTTGCAGCAGATCAAAGGTGCATTGATCACCACCATGCCGAGATACGGCTTGACCAGTTGGAATCCACGGCCAGTCGAGATCGTGATCCAGGCACCAGAATCCACAACGGCCTGCATGGCCTGCCGGACAACAGGCTGGACCTGCCCGTCGAACGAGGCCACCGTTCCATCCAGATCGCAAAATACAAGGCGGTACATTGCTGTCGGTATCCTTTTCGGCTTTCTGTGACGCAGCCAGCGTCTACGGCTGTAACACAAAGCGCCGCAGCACCTCCGCGGCACCATCCTCTTCGACCGGGGGGGCGATCCAGTCAGCAACCGCCTTCACCTTTGGCGTGGCATTGCCCATCGCGACACCCAGGCCGGCCCACTCGACCATCTCCACGTCGTTGTCTCCATCACCGATGCCAATCGTCTCCCCCCGTTTCACATCGAGGTGATCGGCAATCCAGGACATGGCCCAGGCCTTGGATATGCCAGGCAGCACCACTTCCACCCGCTTTGGGCTGGAGACCACGACGCGAGCGCGATCACCGACGTGCTCCTCCACCCGTGCCACTACTCCTGGGGTCTCTTCCGGCGCTGGCGTCTCTATCAGGACCTTGTGTGGTGGCTCTTTCAGCTCGCTCACCGGATCTGGCACCTGTCGCATTGTGAAGCCATCTCGACGCAGGGTAAAGCCAGGCTCGCCAACGCGCTTTTCCAGCATGGTCTCCATGTCAGCCAGGTAGAACCACATGGCAATGCCCTCTTGTTGGGACAGGCGTGCCAGCTGGCGAGCCATGTCAAGCGGCAGTGGCTTCACATAGTGGGTCTTTTTGGTAAACGCTTCGACGATCAGCCCACCTGTGCAGCAAACCATGGGCGCATTGACCACGACGCGGTCCAGGAAAGGCTTCACCATCTGATAGCCGCGGCTGGTCGACAGGGTGATCCAGACACCGGCATCCACCACAGCCTGCATGGCCTCCCGAACCGCAGGACGGACCTGGCCCTCGAATGTGGCCAGCGTTCCATCCAGATCACAGAACACAAGACGGTACATGCGCTCTCCCCTTCTCATTGAGTCGCAGTATTCTACTCCTTCACGCCGATATTGGAAAGCCAAGTCCGCCGTGGTATAATGCGTCACGACCTCCCAGGAGACATTCATGCTGGCCAAAGTCACCAGTTTCGCTGTCATCGGCCTAGAGGGCGCCCCGATTGACGTCGAGGTAGACATCTCCCGCGGCCTGACCAGCTTCATCATCGTTGGCCTGCCTGACACCGCTGTGCAAGAGTCGCGCGAGCGCGTCCGCGCCGCGATCAAGAACTCTGGCTGCCAATTCCCCAACCAGCGGCTCACGGTCAACCTGGCCCCGGCTGACCTGCGCAAGGAGGGCCCGGCCTACGACTTGCCCATCGCCGTGGGTATCCTCGCCGCCTCCGGACAGATCTGGCCGGACTTGGAATCCTCGGTCTTTGTCGGCGAGCTCTCCCTGGACGGCGGGGTGCGCCACACCAATGGCGTGCTACCTATGATCAGCGGGGCCCAGGCACAGGGCTTCGAAAGGGCTTATGTACCAGCCCAGGACGCTCCAGAAGCCTCGCTCGTGCCCGGTATCGAAATCGTACCCGTGTCCAATCTAGCAGAGCTGGTAGGCCATCTGCAGCATCTCAATCCCATACTGCCATACGCCGAGGACCTTGACTCCGATCTGCTGGATCAGCCCCGCTACGGCACGGACTTTCGTGATGTCAAGGGCCAGGAACACGTCAAGCGCGCCCTCGAGGTGGCCGCTGCCGGATCGCACTGCGTCTTGATGGGTGGCCCTCCTGGGGCAGGAAAGACGCTGATGGCCCGTGCCTTGCCCTCCGTCCTGCCCAAGCTGACCATTGAAGAGGCGCTGGAGATCACCAAGATCTACTCGGTCAGCGGGCTGCTCCCTGCTGACAAGCCGTTGATCACCGAGCGCCCTTTTCGCTCGCCACACCACACCATCAGCCACGCCGGCCTGGTGGGCGGCGGCCACTGGCCGCGCCCTGGTGAGATCTCCCTGGCCCACCGTGGCGTGCTCTTCCTGGACGAGCTGCCGGAGTTCAGCCACCGTGTGCTGGAGGTGATGCGCCAGCCACTGGAAGACAAGGTGGTCACCATCAGCCGCGCCAGCGGCACGCTCACCTTCCCCGCCAACTTTATGCTCGTCGCCGCCATGAACCCCTGCGCCTGCGGCTACTATGGCGATCCGGTGAAAGAGTGCACCTGCTCGCCGAGCACCATCACCCGCTACCGTCCCGCTCCGCTTCGCTTCGGGGATTTCCCTGCCAGACAGACGGCAGGACTTCGCCTGCGGTCACAAGCGCATCTCCGGCCCCTTGCTCGACCGCAGTGCGCAGCCTCCCTGTGGGGTCGACATCCACGTCGAGGTGCCGCGCGTGGACTACGACCGCGTCCTGAGCAAGGCGAAGGGCAAGCTGACCGACGAGCGGCTCGGCGAACCAAGCCCGGACATCCGTGCGCGCGTGGAGAAGGCACGCCAGTTGCAGCGCCAGCGCTTTGCCGGCAGGATGGGAGGCGCCAACGGCAACTTGCCCCTACTGTGCAACGCGGATATGGGCCCCGCCGAGGTGCGCCAGTACTGCCCGCTGGACGACTCCGGCAAGAGCTTGCTGCGCGCCGTCCATGTCCTCGAGTGCAGTCTCGATCTTGGGCTCCAACGGCAAGGACATCAGTCGGGCGAGGTACGGATCA
>JBFEPU010000026.1:0-16355 GCA_041549915.1 Anaerolineae bacterium
AGATACTCTCGAAGCTTGGTCAGGACTGAGGCATGTTGTTGGGCCAGTAGACCGGGGCGTGGGCCATCCTTGACCAAGCCCCAAGACCGGATCGAGCGTGCCACTGCCGTTCGGAAGGAATGACCTTTGAGCTATGCTCGTTCGGGTGTACTATTGCGCAGGTGGACGATTCCCACGGGTTCGGGTACGCCATGCCAATGAGAGGAGCAGCAAGCGGTGGCTGCTGAGAAGAGTGCTGATCTCTATACTGCCGGTAAGCTGGCGGACGCCCTGGGCGTGTCGCAGGGCAAGGTCAAGAAGCTGCTCGCCGCACAGAGCATCCAGCCCGACGAGGTGAAGCGTGGCTGCAAGTACTACGGCAGCGAGACGCTGGAGAAGCTCAGGGCGGCACTAGCACAAGAATAGATCCACTGCACTAGACCCTTCGGGTTGGAAAACCCGAAAGACCTGCATGTGCCGGGCTCCGCGATTCCTTCGGCCTATCGAGCCAGGCACTGCCACGGCATCCAGGGTCGGAGCAGTCAGGGGAGTGGTCTCGATCGCGCGTTGGTCCGGGCGGTGACAGTGCCTCGCTACGGCAGGTACCGCTCGGGGATGGCGTTGTCCGGCCGCTCGACATCCCACAAGATGGTCACCACCCACCAGCGGCCGCTGTGGTAGAGCAGCTGGAAACTGTTGATACCGCGGGAGAACGGCTCCGGGTCCTCCGCCGTGTAGCGCGACTCGTAGGTGCTCCACACGTGGGCCACGTTGCCGAACACCTCGGTGTGGTTAGTGAGTTCGCGCTCGTGGAAGCCCCTATCAGCCTCCCCCGCCTTGTGCACGCTCTCGCTGACCCGCTCCACGAACTCTTCGAAAGTCATCACCTGTGGAGGGCCGCCCTCCAGCGACGGCGGGATGATGCGGGCGCCGTCGATGAACAGAGGCTTCATGCGCTGCCAGTCAGGCAGTTTGCGGGGCTTGTGGGAGATGGCCTCATACAGGGCGTTGATGATGGCTTGAATTGACTGCGTGTCGGTCTGAAGTGACATGTAGGGTCTCCTTGTCTGGCGCGGCGCGTCTCTAGCGTGTGTTTTGCGTGACTGGCGACGGCCTACAGCAAGGCGATGCGCTGCTGGCCGAGCAGCTTCCTAGAGCCTGAACCGAGGTATGTGGTTGCAGCCGCGTGCCATCGGGCCCGTGGCAATATCGAGAATCCGATTCCCATGGGACAATTCGCCCTACCGTTCGAGTTCCTGCCAGTTGACTTGCCGTGACGGGTTGAGACTCCCTCCATGCGCAAACACTAATTGTGGAAAGGCGCGCCGGTTGCAGCGATGCCAACATGTGGCATCACTCATACCGGCGCGCTGACCGCTGACCACTACGAACCGATGACTGGTGGCCGACAACCGCCTACTGGCTCAGGATCAGGCGGGCGCGGTTGAATCGGGCCATAGCGACCCATAGCAGGGCTACGGCTGCTGCCCCCAAGACAGCCACGATGATCAGCACCAGCTGTGCAAAGCTGAGCGCTCCGAGCGTGGACTTGAGGGTATCCCTCAACGATGGCGATTGTAGGATGAACAGCACCCCGAACTGTAACACCATCGCCGGGAGGAGCAACACAGACATTGTGAGTTGCTGGGCCTGCTGCACCGTCGATGAGCGGAGGGAGAAGAACACCCCGAGCCCTGCGGTGAACAGTGCCACCAAGAAGCTGACCGCCAGATCTGCAAAAAGGAGCGATGGCTTGTAGAACAACACATATCCAGGCCAATGCAGCGCGTTCAGTGCTACCAGACTGACCAGCAGGATGAGCAGCGTAATGCCCCATCCAAAGAGCACTGACATTACAAGCTTGCCGAACAGGATCGCCCTATCGGGCAACCGGCTGGCCAACAGTGTAGGCAGCGTGTGCCGCTCGCGCTCTCCGGCAAAAGAGTCTGGGACGGTGATGCCCACCAGTATAAAGGGCACGACAGCGGCGAGCAGCAACGACATGCTGCGGTCTACCCAGTCTACGCCAGCACTGTAGGGCAGGTAGATGGCCAGAAACAGGGGGCTCAGCATGGTCAACAGCGCCTGGCTGCGGCGGCCCTGTGCGCGGAAGAGCGCTTTGCGCTCTTTCCACATCACGGTCAGGATGTCGTCTTTCATTTCTCTTCCTCCATCAGGGTTAGGAATACCTCTTCCAGTGTGGCCTTGCCACGCCTGACCTCCTGCACCTCCACTCCGGCGCTGACTGCCAGGCTCACCAGCGCTGCGGTGTCCGTATCTTCGGTCAGATTGACCTCCAGATGGCCGTTCTCCATCGTGATGGCCGCTACCTCTGGTCGCCCTCGCAGCAGGCGCAGCACGTTCTCCGTGAAGCCTCGCCCAAAGATCTCCAGGCGTGGCCCACCAGCCCGTGCCCGCAGGTCGTCAGGGTGGCCGGTGGCTACCAGCTTGCCTTCGCGGATGACTGCAACCTGACTACAGAGTCTCTCCGCCTCGGCCATGTTGTGCGTGGTGAGGAAGACGGTCATTCCCTCGCGTTCGGCCAGAGCCTCAAGCCCCTCGCGCACGGCGTTCGCTGACACCACATCCAGCCCGGCGCTGGGTTCGTCCAAGAATACCAGCTGTGGGCGGTGCAGCATGGCTCTGGCCAGGGCCAGCTTCTGCTTCATGCCCTTGCTCCAATTGGCCGCGCGGTCCTTGCGGCGCTCCCAGAGGTCCATCTGGGTGAGCAGTTCCTTGATACGTGCCTGTCTCTCTGCCTGGGCCATGCGGTAGACGCGGCCGTAGAAATCTAGGTTGTCCTCCGCACTGAGCTGCTCGTAGACACCGGTGTGCTCCAGCAGGGCGCCCGTGTGGGTGCGAACATCATCTGCCTGGGTGGCGGTGTCAAAGCCCAGCACCTCCGCCCGCCCGTCAGTCGGCTCGAGCAAACCGAGCAGCAGGTGGATAGTGGTGGTCTTTCCTGCACCATTAGGACCCAAGAAGCCAAAGATCTCACCGGCCCCTACGGAGAAGTTGATGTGATCCACAGCGCGCAGTCCGTCATAGTCCTTGGTCAAGTTCTCAACCACAATAGCCTTCATTGTTTTTCTCCTTCCAAGAATCCGGGCTCATGCCTGCTCAAGAATCATCTCGCTTTGCTGCGGGCGTCGAGTGCGCTGCCAATGCTTATGCCAGAGCCAACACCAATGGCGAGGCCAACTCCCATGAAAGCCATGTTCCCCAGGGTGACCCCGAAAACGACGCCGACGATGATACCGATTCCAGCTCCAATGGCAATGCCTGCGGCCAAGTAGCTGGTCTTGTGGGACCTGGCATTGCGGCCGTTGTTCGACGTGACAAGTTCCTGCATATTCATCGTGAGTGATTCCCCCATTCTCGCCGTTTGTTGCCCATTTCTGCAGTGTAGCACCAATCGCTCACGTAAGCATCAGGCAACGGCACAGTATTGCGCCTGGACAGATGGCCAATCTTCTTGTAGGACAGCTGGCCAATCCGCTGGTCACCCGGTAGCGCACGGCGCAAGCTCTCGGCGCTTAGCCGGCGCCAGCAGTGGGCTACCCATGACGCTTGTTCGATCGGCCGGCCATGAGCCAGCCAATTGCTCCGCCGAAGGCGATCGACAGGCTAACGCTGATGAGGGCGATGTTGTGGGTCACGACGCCCACAGCGGCACCCAGCGCAGTAAGGACTGCCGCTCCCGTGGCGAATGCAGTGCTCAGGTGAATCGTTCCTGACGATGTTCGCCCTTCGTGCCGTGGATACATGGGCTTGTTCCCCCCTGGATCTGGTTCCCTATTCCTGGTCCCTCTCCACCCTCCGGACAGAGAGGAGGGGCAGGCCCAGGTCACGGATCTTGGTCAGCAGGCCATGCAGGGCAGCCTGATCGGCTACCGGACCGGACAGAAGTGTCTCATCGTTGTCCCGCACACTTATGGTGAGACCGTCGAACCAGTCCGACCATTTCGCATTCAGGGCTCCCTGCACTCTGATCTCATAGATTGTGCCTGTGTCGAATTCACGCCCGCTGGTCATGGGGACTCCTATGGGTTTGGTTGCTGGTTCATCAGCCGTAGCAGAGCAACTTGGGTCCACTACAACGCTGCGCACAGCATAGTGGCTGGATAGGTGAGTTGTCATCACCCAAGATGGGTGATTGAGGTGGGTGATCTGCATGGAGAAAGAGAGGGTGACCTGCCTGGGTGACCCCGGCGACCTGGAGGGCTACAGCAGGCCCAGGTCTTTCGCTCGCTGAACGGCGTCCTCTCGGCTGTGGACGTCGAGTTTGCCGTGGGTGCCTTGATTGGCACCAGGCCTGCGCAGGCCGCTAGAAGAATCGCAGGATGGAACGGGCTGTCTGCCCCTGCTTCAGGCGCCCGTACCAGAGACACAGCGGGTAGAGGACCACCAGTCCCAGAAACCAAACGGCGTACATGGCTGGGAGGCTGGTTCCGTCGGGGGTCAGCAGGGCGCCAAGCGTGGCATACAAGAAGAGGTGCGCAAGGTAGAAGAATAGCGGAACTTGCCCGAACACTGCCAGTGGCTGCACCAGTCGCTGCCAGATGCCGGCCACCCGCGCCAGCAGTGCCAGCAGGATCAGGTTCACCCCAGTGGTGAGCAGAGTAAAGACCATGCTCGGCGGGTACTTGACCACGTTAAGGAAATCGATCCAGCTGTTCCCGGCGCGCGGGCGGATGTTGCCAAACCCGTCCACATAGCGAACCGCGACGAAAGCCACCAGCAGTGCCAGCCCGATTTTCCACGCGCGGTCGAACGCTTGCCGGGCGTCCTCCAGTAGCCAGTGTCCAAAGACCATGCCGAAGGTGACCAGCTCCAGCCACGGAAGCACGGGGTAGTTCGACCACAGCTTAGCGTCTCCGCCGGGGCGGATCAATAGGAGATTGATCCTGTTCATCCCACTGATCGAGATCCTACCCCACACACTGGGGTCAGGATGCAACAACTCCGTTCCAACAAAGAGCACCAGCGTCAATAGCAGCAAGTGGGTTGGCCTCCAACCCAGCAGTAGACTGCCAAGGATCATGCTGCCGCCCAAGGCGAACAGAACACCGATGTAAACCCTCGGCACCCAGCCGCCTGGGGACAAACGCCAGGCGCGGATCACCACCAGCAGCTGCAGGGCAACCAGCAGGCCGCCTCGGACCCACAGATGCCTGAGGATTGTTCCCTCGGTCCAGCCTTGTGCACGGCGGGAGCGGGCAAAGAGGACCATACCGACACCCATCAGCAAGAAGAAGCCAGGAGCGCAGGGGTGGGTGACCAAGCGGGTGAGGAACGCAAGCGCGTCGTAGTAGACAGGGAACGATCCGCCCCAGTACTCACCTGGGGAGTGCTTCTGGGCGACAAAGAGGTTGGCATGATCGATGGCCATCAGAGTCATGATCAGACCGCGCAGCGTGTCCACGGGGAACACACGAGCGCCCATCTGGCTGGCTTTCGCCGATCTGTCAGCTTCAAGTTGCACGGCCATGGTCTTGTTCTCCGCTGGATGGTTCCGCGATTGTACCAGGAGGGGCTTTCCCATGCAAGAACATGTGATCACATTGTTGAAACGCGCTGCCCAGCGAATGGAGCCGGGGACCAAGGTGGCTCGCAGATGGCTGCGCCAAGCTATGTGGACGAAGACGCGTGCGCGTCCTCGGTGCGCTGCAGGGGAGACAGCGCGTATGCCGCATGCCGGAAGATGGTCTCGAGCAATGGGGCCTCCGCCTCGTCATCTGATGCTGAAGCCATCAGAAGAACCAAGTAGGTCGTCCCAGCGTCTTGCTCAGCGTTCGACGAAGGTGTCCAGGCGAGCGCCGATCGAAGTACGACGGGTCCTGTCTCTAAGGGATTCAGCTCAATGGTGTACAGATCCCAGGTTAGGCTGGCTCCGTAAAGTTGTGCGCTGGCTGCCGGGAGTTCCTTAATGCCAAACTCGGCAGATCCCACTTCCAGGACATCTTGTACGGTCTTGCCTGGGAAAACCTGCTGGATCAGGATGGTGTGATCAGTGCGTGACCCGCCCCGCGCGAACTCTCCTGGTGTCGTCTCGATCCAGCCGCCCGGTGCGATACCGCTGAAGCCGAGATCTGGTCTGGCAAAAGGCTCGAGAATGATCCAGCCCGTGCCCTCAGGGTGCAGCGACGCGGTGTGGTTGCTGCTCGAAGTGCCCCTAGGCAGTGCAGCCTTGGCAATGGTCAAGACGGCTTCTTCGAGGCTGGACGGTGAGTTCTCGTTGCCGCAGGTGATTACCACCAGCATATCTAGTGTGGGGAACAGGGCGAGCAACTGGTCTCCATACCCCCGGGCTTCGAACCAGTCGATCTCCTGTCCCGAAACCTGGTCCGTGTGGATCCACCACTGATAACCGTAGCGGGAGTCCTGCCACGCCACAGAACGAGGCACAAATGACTGCGCCACCCACTCTTCAGGTAGCACCTGCACGTCGTTCCACCGTCCGCCGTTTAGGTACAGGTAGCCAAACTTGGCCATATCGCGTGGTCGCAGCTTGAGACCTCCAAAAGACCCACCGGTTGCTGGGTATCCATCTCCGACGGTCCAGAAGTACTCACTGATTCCGAGCGGGCCGAATAGGTACTCCTCAGCGAACTGGTTGGCATACAGGCCACTGGTTCTGTGGATAATCCCCGAGAACAGGTGGGTATTGGCTGTGCTGTAGTTGAAGCGGGTGCCGGGTTCTGCGAGGAGTGGCTCTTCAAGAGCCCACTTCATCCAGTCGAGTGACGACGTCATCTGAGTGTGACTGTTTCTGGAGTCGCTAGAGGCATACGAACTTTCGTCGTATCTCAGCCCAGAGGTCATTGTGAGGAGGTGCTCTAGAGTGATCTCGTCCTTGCGGTGGTCCCACGCCTCTCCAACATATTCGGGGAAGAACGAAATGACCGGCTCGTGCACACTGTGGAGAAAGCCCTTGTCGATTGCGATACCTACCAGCGCAGAAGTGACGCTCTTGGTGACCGAGTACAGACGATGCAGCTTCTCTCTGCGATACCCGCGAAAGTACTCCTCGTACACCAAGGCACCGTTCCGGACAATGAGGAAACTGTGGACGCGGTTGTAGCGGCCTGCTTCGATCCGCTCGGCTAGCTGGATGATAGCTGCCACGTCCACGTCTTCGGCGGCCAATGAGGAGACTTTCCACCCATCGTCCAGTTGCTCAGGAGGCTCGTACACATAATGAGCTTTTGACCGAACGGCGGTGCAACCGTTCACCGCAAGGACGGTAGCCAGCAGCAAGATGAGCACCCTGGTCCTTCGGCTGCCAAAGGTGGAGGTGTTATGCTTTGCTCCACTATTCGCCATCCCCTCCCTCGCTCCGTGCCAGCCTGCTGGATACAGCAGAAGCTTTTCGCCGCCGTTCTTGGCTGATGCTCTTGTCCTCACAACAGACATGCAAGTCAAAGACAGGAGACGCCGTGATCTGGCTGAGGCGTAGTCAGCGTGTTCCCGAGGTGCTCGTGGTCAATACGCCAGTTGCCGGACGGCCCTATGCCAGGCTGGCGCTCGCGTCCAGGGGAGCGGAGCGGTTACGCGCCAGATAGCCACGACGGCGTCTATCTCTTCCTCACCCATGGCGCGAGCCACTGAAATGCGCTGGTGCCCATCCAGAACGAACCAGATGTCTCCCACGCGGATCAGTTGAACTGGTGGCAAGGGTACACCCCCGATACGAGCAGCCGCCACACTCAGCCAGCGGTCCTTGTCACGGGAGTTCAGTGGATTGAAATCCAGGTCAAAGTCGCTGCGGCGTCCGGCACTGCCGCGAATCCGAGAAATCAGCGTGGTTTGGGTTCCGCTGCAAAGCCAGCCGGGTATGGCATGCGTATCTCTGATAGCGTCCAAGTCAAGCAGCCAACCTGGGCGCCGAGCGATCGCAGCAGTGAGCCGTGTACACCAGCCGCGGATGCGGGCCCGGCAGTACAATCGAAGCGCCGCGAGGCGTACCAGAGAGTCGGCATAAGTGAGACGCCGCCCAAAGTATGCCATGACCTGTTCAGTGAGATAGTTGCTCATTAGGTACTCCGCTCAGCAGCGAGATAGAGCCAAGCAGCCGCGCTCCCCGTCGGCCGAATCAGATGCGCCAGGAGCCCATCCGGCCTCTTGTCAGTGTGTTCCCCGCACCTTCGGAAGCGAGATCGTTTGACAGGGGTTCACGTCGAGGCCCGAGGGGCACAATCAGGCCTGTTCAGCCGGCCTCAACTTACCAGGCGACACCGGGCGCGACTTGGTCTGACCGGCAAGGCGATCAGCCGGGGCGTCCGGAGGATTGCCTGTCGAGTTTAGCTGCTTGAGGACGTCGTTCTCCAACCGCTCTCGCGCAGCGGCTCTCAGCAGCTCTTGATGTCTGTGTTTCTGGTTCAAGAACAACCCATACCAGCTTTCCATCTTTCGCCTCCTGCACAGCGAGTGTGCGGTCGTCAATGTCAGCTGCGAGGTGGTGTTCAGGGCTCTCTTCCAAGTATAGTGTAGCATACCTGACCTGCTGGCGCATCGGACACTTGGGTAATCTTCGAACTGGCCATCTGGCTAATCTTCTACTCAGGTAGCTGGTCAGTGCTCGACTTGCCCTGACCACCCTGGCTCGGGCAATGATGTGATTGAGAGCATGCTGCTGCAGGGCCCTGCGGTGCGGTTGCTGTCAGCATCTGGGCGTGGATGGGGTGCTGGGACCTCTATCAAGTTTGTCATGTTTGCGGGAAATCGTGGGAGGGGAGTGTTGTCCGGGGCACCAGCGAGCGGTTGCTGTCGGCCGCTGGTCAAACGGATGCGCTTTGTCAAATCAGCACTTTGGCGGTGGCCGCGGACCAGCGTCGGCGCTCAAGGCGGTTTTGGGCACGCTGGAGTGAATGGATTGTTTGGGTGTGTTCTCTTCTCGGCCTATCACAGCAATGTGCTGGCAATAGATTGGTGAGCCAATGCTCTCCCGTTGGTTTGCCACGTAGGACACATTGCTGCCAGTGGCAGGCCTCGTTGTAGGGTGCGCGGATTGCCAAAGCTTCCCGGCCAAGCCCAGCAGGCGATTGCTTGAACAGCGGTAGGCATGATTGACGGAACGACATCGTGTCCGCGCCTGCTGAAAGTAGCGTCTGGCCCAAGGCGAACGCCAAGCTGCAGCCACTGGCCACTGCTGCGCGATGGAGTGGCAATCATCGTCGCAGGCGCGCCGGAAGCGCACGCTCCTGGCTGCAGTGCCTATTGCCTTCTGTATCTTCCCATCAGTTCTCCCTGGGCCAGGATGTGCCCCTCCATCGCCTGCAACAACTCCTGCATACCCACGCCAGTCTCCAAGTCGAGCACGGTGTCCAGGGCATGGAGCCTGAAGAAGTACCGCTGGGTGAAGGGGGGGCAGGGACCAATATAACCTAGCCATTCTTCACTGTTCAGCCCATGACGGCTGCCGTCGGGAAGCTCTGCGTCTGGAGGGACGGCTTCTGGCAAACTGCGCGTCTCGGCGGGCACGTTGTAGAGTAGCCAGTGCACCCAGGCTGTGCCTACCGCCGACCTTGCGTCGGGGTTATCAACGATGAGAGCAAAGCTTTGCGTACCTTGGGGTGGTTCGCCCCATGCCAACGGCGGTGAGAGGTGCTTGCCATCGCAGGTGTACTTTTCAGGGATCATGTCCTCTGGGCCGAAAGCAGTGCTCGTCAGTTCAATCTGGGGCAGGGGTGTCACCGTGGGTGGTGCAGTGGTCGCGGTGGGAGACGGAGCGGCGCCACAACCACCAACCGCAACCACTAGAATCACAGACATCCCTTTGTGCAGCCATCCAAGTCTCACAAGTGCTCCCCTCATTCTGGGGGCCAGCCGCCCCCCCACAGCGGGGAATCCAACAGGCCCTGCTCCCTGTACTGCCCAAGCAGCACAGAGGCTGTCCGAGTCGAGCTCCGCAACAGCCAGCACTTGACCGCGCATCCGGTGCTGACAGGCCTGTCATTCCTCCGATCGTCGGTCCGAGCGCGCTACGGCCGCCACGCGGGGTGCTGGTCGGAGGCGCCGTGCGTGGTCAATCGCAGCAGCTCGGTTCCATCAACATTCATCACATAGATGTCCCATTGACCGCCTGGGTTGGACTGAAAGGCGATTCTTTTTCCATCTGGCGACCAGGTGGGATATAGGTGCTCGACCGCATCGTGCGTTAACTGCCGCAGGTTGGTACCGTCGGCATCAACGACAAAGATTTGCCAATGTCCCTCGCGCACTGAAGTGAAGGCGATCTGTTGGCCGTCAGGCGACCATGTGGGGTTGTCCTCCTCGGCGTCTCCCCCTTCTACGAGCCGGCGCGTGTTGTCGCCCTGCGCATTCTGCCGTGCGGCGGCCACATCGAGGATATGGATGCGGTATCCCTCGTCACGCCCGCCCGGGTGGGAGTGGAGCGCACAGACAATGCGCGAGCCATCGGGCGACCAGGCCGGGTCGAAGAAATCAGCGTCTGGGGTGACTGGAGTCAGGCACTGCTGGTCGGTGCCATCTGGGCCTATCGTGCAGAGGCCAGTGTTTCTCCCGTTCCACTGGTCAAAAGCAATCCGCGTGCCGTCAGGAGACCAGGCAGGACGTCTGCTGTTGCGCTCTGACGTCAATTGCCGTGCGTCGGTGCCGCCGATGCTTATCACCGAGATGTTTTGGCGCCCCTGAGTGGGTTCTGCCTGGTGCACTATGTGTGATCCATCGGGTGACCATGAAGGATGGAAGTTGCGCCTGCTCGCGTCGGTATGCGTTAGCTGCGTCTGGTCGGTGCCGT
Organism: Anaerolineae bacterium; assembly: GCA_041549915.1. Classification (GTDB taxonomy): domain Bacteria; phylum Chloroflexota; class Anaerolineae; order UBA2200; family UBA2200; genus JBFEPU01. Next base: position 10,742 of record JBFEPU010000026.1, read on the forward strand.
CCGCATTCATAACAAAGATCTCATCGTTGCCATCACGGGCCGAGACGAAAGCAATCACGCCTCCCCCACTGCCGCTCATCGCAGGCAGAGGAGTCGGGCTGGGCGTTGATGCTGGGGTAGCGGTGGGCTCGGGTGCGCTGCAGGCGGCAGCCAACGTAAGGGAAATCACCACAACGGAGAGCTGGATAGGACGAATGGACATGTTGTTCCTCCTCCTGCAGAAGGGTGATAGCTTCAGCGCTCAAGGCTCAATGGTGATCACAGTTCCAGCACCGATGGTGACATAGTCGTCACCGAAGGCTTCTGCAAACAAGGTCCGAGCTCTGTCACCGGAGCAGTGGCTGGGCGCTGCCATCTGCACACCCAGTTCGCGCAGGTCCACAATGATGCGGCTGATGTGTCCGGCGCTCGATTCGGCCAGGTGAAAGCCGCCCATCACCAGACTCAGTCCGTCCCCGGTGGCCTCACAAGCGCGACGGGCCAGTCTGACCACACCTGGATGCGCACACCCGGTCACCATCACCCAACCGTGTCCCGTCTGCACGATCAGGGCCTGCTCCACACTGGTCTGTGGACCACCTGGCCCTGACAGAAAGCCCGTGCTGTAGAAGCCAGAGAGTATCTCCGTCGGCAGGTTGGGTGCCTCCACCAGTTTGGCACGTTCACGCCAGGCGTCCTTGAGTGTTGCCCCAAAGGCCGACGGTGCGAAAATGGTGGGCTCGGCGCCAGCATCCAACAGCGCGGCTAGCCCACCGGTGTGATCGGCGTGATCATGCGAGACCACCACGGCGTCCACTGCTGCAGGATCCTTGCCCAACGCTCGAATGTTGCGCACGAGTATATTCCCATCTGCCCCGGTATCGAAGAGCACCGTGGTCTCGTCTGTCTCCACCAGGCAGGCAAAGCCCCAGTCTGTGTGCAGCGTCGGGTCATGTGCGTAGTTGTCGAACACGACGCTGAACGTAACTGATCCCACCTCTGCCTTGGGCGTGACGAGGAAGGCTGGCGTGGTGGGAAGAGTTGGGGTGGCAGTCCGCAGGGCTGCTGGTACACAGCCTGCGACCAGGCTCACGAGCGCGAGCATCGAAGCGATAGCCAGCGGGCGCAGTTTCATGATGTCTTCTTGGCATCAGTCTGCACTGGGGCGACAGTGTGCCACAGGCTCACTTGCTGGCCACCTTTTTGATACCCACCCACTGCTCAGGGTGAAAGCCGATCATCGTCGGAGCGCGCCCCTGAATCAAGGACATATTCATGCAGGCATCGTCAAGCTGCTCTGGCCATCTGACAAGCATCTCGTCTGTGCCGTCGCCAGTGAAGTAAGTCACCGCCAGCCGCAGCGGGCCTTCCGGCAGTTCAAGCTGGTACTCCATCTCCCCCGGGCTCCCCGTGCCAAAGGTGCTGGCCAGCCAGCCTTCCGCGAGCAGGAACTCAGCCTGCTCTTGCTGCGCCTTATTGCTGTCGCTTATGTCCCACCACGTGAAGGAAAAGCTTCGAATACGCCGCCAGCCCTCCTCAACGTGCTCATAGGCGGCGGTGCCAAGACCTAGCGAGGAATGGAGGACACTGATCACGTCGCCTGAGGCGACGCAGACGCTGCCCACACTGTCGGTCCTGCCGCGGATGCCCAGGTACAGGTAGCGACCGTCGTGCAAGAGCATGAGGCGGCCACTTGGCGTAAGGTCAGCTTCGTACGCGACAGCCCACTCGTCCGCCAAAAGCGTGCCGTCCAGCACAGGTGCAGTCCCTCTCGGCACGTCAATGCTCAGATCCCGGAGTACTGGCGTATCCGTGGGTCCAGGGGTGGCTGCGGGTGTTGGCTCCCCTCCCCCACAACCTGCAAGCAGCGCCAAGGGAATCACAGCTGTGGCAGCCAAAGCAAGTCGGATGGCCATTCAGCACCTCCGTCAGTCTGGCATTGTCTATCTGCTGCACGGGTGCATTCGTCAATCTGCCGAATTGGTAAGGACTGTCTGGGCCGCGATGGACTGCAGATGTTGGGCGGTATCCTCAGTGAGTCCAGACCTGTAGGGCAACCCCTCTGGGCTCTGCCGGTAGATGAGGGCGTAGAGAACACAGGCAGCTAGGTATGTTCCTCTGTGACTGGCGTGGAGGTAGTCCGTATCTTTCCAGAGGAACAGGTCTCTCCTCTGCCGCAAGGATTCCTCGAAGGCAACGCCAACCGGAGCCACAAGGGCATCAAGCTCTTGAGCGATGTTCCAGTAGGCTGCAGTGATTCGCGCTTGCTCTTCGACAAAGTCTTCAAACCTGCCATCGGCAACGGCCCAGGGATCGGCCCAAGTCATGAAGAATATCGTCTGCGCTCCAAGGCTGCTGATCCTCCGACTCAGAGCGCGAGCTGCGGGATACATTTGCTCGTCACGCTTGGAGGGCACCTGTGGAATGTTGCTGTTCTCTTGCAGGATCACGATGTCCCACTTGCCTCCGTTGATCTTCTTCAGTGTGTCGGGATCCGCGACATGCTCCTCCAGCAGGTATCCGGTCTTTGCTGCCATGTCTGCCTCGACGCGGTGACCACCAGCACTGGCGAGTCTGGTGAAGATCATGGGGAGATTGTTGGTGTACATGTGGCTGTTACCAATAAACAGGATCTGCAGTGTTGGCGCATCAGTCTGCTCGATCTGGATCAACACTGGAGTCGCCGTTGGGGCCGGCATAGCGGACGGCATACACGAACTCAGGAAAAGCAGCAGTGAAGCAACCCCAAAGGGCCCTTTGGTCACTGGCGTCCTCCACATGCCCGCAGCTACCCAACCGTACTCTCACAGAAGGTGGCGCCGGGGCGGATCAGGAGCCTCACCTGAGGCAACGGAGCGTTCCCGAGACATCACAGGTTGTTAGCTTGCAGCGCTGCGAAGAGCAGCGCGGCCACTTGTAGTCAGCCCAAGCAATGCTAGCTGATCAATCGGCTGCTGCAGTCCTGACCAAGCGGAAACCATTGCTGCCCCGATAGGATGGGGTGTCGGCACTGCGGAATGTGACACGCAGCGTGTCTGCGCCCTGCTGCCAGTCGCTGGCGCGCCGTGATCGGTCCCTGCCTGACGCGGGTCCCATCGGATCCTCGGCTGGCGATGACGCGTAGTAGTCTTCATCATACCAGTCCCAGCACCACTCCCACCCGTTGCCGCTCATGTCAAATAGGCCCAGCTCATTTGGCTTCTTCAGCCCGACAGCGTGAGCCATGTCATTCGAATTCTCTCGGTACCATGCGACTTCGTCCGCCTCGTTGCTGCCGGCATAGAGATAGCCCGCGCTAAGCGGTCCACCGCCGGCTGCGTACTCCCATTCTGCCTCGGTGGGCAGGCGGTAGCCACTGGCGCTGAAATCGCACTTGGTCACCTTGCCTTTGCCGCTGTAGCACGGGGTGAGACCCTCCTTTTCGCTGAGCCAGTTGCAGTAGGCGATGGCATCGTACCAAGTGACACCAAACACAGGCCGCTTCCCACGCCCCGAGCCGCGATCGTCCAGTCTCATTCTGCCAGGAGTGTCGTCACAGAACCGATCGTATTCCTCAAAAGTAACCTTGTGCCTGCTAATCAAGAACGAGCGGGTCACATAGACCGTGTGCGCTGGCTGCTCATCGTCATAACCTTGTGCAGAACCCATCTCAAAACTGCCAGCTTCAACCAGAATCATGTCTGGGTGGATAGGCTCAATCCCCATCGCTGTGGTTTGAACAGACTCCACTGTCGCTACGGGCAGAGTCTGTGTGGGCGCCTGCTCCATACACGCCGCCAAGACTGTGGCAAGACCCACGCCTACCACTACTGCGGATAGACAACTGATTAGGGACTGGTGTCGGGTTGGCATTCCTCGTCTCGCTTTGAGGGTCTGAGGGACAGCAGTCTGGTTTCTCGTCGGCTAGGGCCACCACTCGAAAGCCCCAACGTCACAAACCGGTGCCGCTGAGCTGATGTGGATGGGTCGTGGTTCCCCACGCTGGTCGCTCGGCAAGCTGCACGCGGTGGCGGGGATCACATCAATGGCTGGGCTGCCTGGGAGCAGCGAGTGAGTGAGCGTGCCGCCGCCGTTGTCAGCCAATGGACCGAGCGAGACATCGCCTGAGTGGTCGGAGGGACAACTGCCATCCGCTACCCAGTTGAAGAGGTTCGTATTGATCACTCCCTTTCCTTTGTATCCGCCCTCACCCCCGATGGTGACGTCTTGCTTCGCGTTGCCGGCCACGAGGCAGTTGCTCCAGTCCATGGTGCCACGGACGTAGATGCCGCCACCGCTCTCCGAGCTCTTGTTCTGAGCGATCGTGCAGTGGACAAGCTTCCCAGCACCCTTGATGTACACACCTCCACCGTTGCGTACAGCCAGGTTGTTGCTGATGGTGCAGTTGGTGATCGTCGCCGTTCCTTCGCAGGCAACGAAGATGCCACCGCCCTTGCCCAGCGCACGGTTGCCATGAATGCTGCAGTTCTCGAGGATCAGCGTACCTCGAAAACCATTCTTGATTCCCCCTCCAGAACCGCACTCGTACCCAGGTGGCGCCTCTTTATCACCCAGGTTGTCGCTGATCGACGAGTACACGACGGTCAGCGTACCCTGGTTGAAAATGCCACCGCCGTCGTTGGCAGAGTTGTCGCGCACCACGCACCGCTCCACCGTCAGATGGCCGAAGTTAGCGATGCCGCCACCCCCACGTGGGTAGGAGTTCGGGTGACCGTGGCGAATTGTCATTCCCCGGATGCGCACCGTAGTGCCCTCAGGCACGAGGAACACTCGATCGGGTGCCCCGTTGGCTGAGGTGTGAGCCTGCACGATGCTGCGGTCCGCCCCCAGCCCTTGGACGGTGATGTCCTTGTGTACGGTGATCCCCGCTTCTACGTGGACCCCGTCCATGACCGTGATCAGGTCACCATCAGAGGTTTGGGCGCTGTCAATGGCTGCTTGGATGCGAGAAAAGGTGCAGCCTTCAGCGCACACCGTGATGGTGATGGGTTCGGGATCGTATTGCGGGGCTGGGGGAGTGGGCGGAGGGGAAGGTGTGTGGGTGGGAACTGGAGTGGGCACGGGAGTGGGCAGTGAGGCTTGGGCGCAGCCCATCAGTGCCAGCAGCAACACGACCATCGAGGTGTGGAGCCATCTGCTCTTGATCACTGAACCTCCTGTATCGGTGGTATCTGGTCCTACCTATTCTTACCCTATGAAGCGCCAGAAGGTTCAGATTCGTCCGGCAGGTGCACTACGCCTCATCTGCCGGCTCAACAGGGTCACAGAGGCCCTGCCTGCAGCAAGTATCCTTCGGAGGCATCGGTCATCGGCAGGACTCGCCTACTGGCCAGTCTCATGTTATGCTCTCTCGACAACCAAGGGATGGCTGCGCGTGCGCTAGGCGACCTCCAGGAGACGATGCGTCTGGGGTCAAACCGAGCGGCGTCTCGCCGCACTTGGCGACGGGTAAACTCCCAACGTCTCACTATGGCGACGACCAGTCATCCGCTACAGCCCAGCGGGATCCAGCCACAGAAGCGGTAAAGGTTATGACCTGGACTGCCAGCAGCTTGGGCCGCCTGCAGATGTGGTCGTTGTGTGCGCGCCATTCGGACCGAGGGAACGGCAGTGGCAGCAGCGTAGTACGCGCAGA
>JBFEPU010000027.1:0-15775 GCA_041549915.1 Anaerolineae bacterium
CATCACATCTTCGGACATCTCACACCTCGCTCACGAGACAAGGACAATGCCCACCGTGATGGCGCAAGGCACGCAGCTGATATCGTCAAGCAGCGCGTATGCCTCCCACCCCGCTTTGTTGACCAGAGCCAGGACGTCGATGCCCACCGCTTCCATGGCTGGGCGAGCACGGTGCGGAAAACGGCATCTGCCGCTGTCCAGGTACTGGCAAATCATCCCTTTGCACAAATAGTCCTTGCACGAACCACCGCCAAAGCCCATGGCCAGGTGGTAGCCATCCTTGTACGCCTGGCGCTCCAATGCCGTGACGACCCTGCCGCTCTGCTCATGGAAGGAGAGCACCCGCCGCTTCTCCTCTTTGGTCTTGCCTGCTCCAGGTGCATAGTCTTCGAGGGGTTCGACGTCGCACTTGATCAAGACTGCCCAGGAATAGCGGTTCAGGGCCTCACGAACCAGATCCAAGTCTGGGGCATAGGGGGGACAGTAGGGGCTCTCGCCAGCGCGGAGGCAGCGTGGAACGGTGCATTTGAGCCGTACCCGCTCGTCAACAACGACCTCGCTGGCTGGCAGAATCGCCGCTCCCGATGCTCCCAGGTCCAGGGCCATCTGGCGGTAGCGCTCCAAATCGGCCTGCAGCGTCTCTTCGCTCACAATCTCGCCCAAGGGCCTGGCTGTATTGCTGGCTGTCGTCATTGCTGCGCCTCCTTCCACTTTGGACCGACGCCCAGTATGATAGCTGGATTGGTGGGCGTTGGCAAGGAGACGCAGCGGAAACTGGCGCTCACGTTAGGGGCGCGATGGGTCACCGCTCCACTGGAGGGCTTGTTGGGAGGTGCGCTCAGCCGGTGACGCTGGAGTATCGGGGCAGCAAGCCATGCTGCAATGTTCTCTGCACCAGGTCCGGGCCGTGAGCCCGCAGATAGACTAGGACAGGATCGGCAAACATCATATCAGGACGCACCAGGCCTTGGGCCGTGACTATTGCTGAGCAGCTCTCTGCAGGGCACGTAGCGCGTTCACCCGGCCCCAGCCGTAGAAGGGGCTGTGTCCCCTCTCGTCGTACTGTCCTCCCTCTGGGTCAGTCTTGTCTGCTGTGTCACAGAGGATTCCATAGACTTCTTCCCTCGTGAGGTCGGGGTTCACAGATAGCACCAACGCGGCCACTCCCGCCACGACAGGGGCTGCTGCTGACGTCCCGTTAAAGTCATGGCGGTAGGCCTGGTGTGCCTCAGGGTCCACGTCCACCGTGGTAAGCAAGCCTTCTGTGTAGCCACCGCCAGGCGCAGCGATGTCTACTTCCGGTCCGTAGTCGCTATAGGGAGCGCGCGTTCCCTCCACCGTACATGCGCCGACCGCCAGCACTTCGGGACGGCTCGCGTAGCCGTCGAAAGATATGCTCTCGTTGCCGTTGCCCGCCGCCCAGCAGATCACGCACCCCTTGCCATCTCGGCCAGACTCAGCGGCGAACGTCAGCGCGAGACGGGTGATGTCGTCGATGGGGAAGGCCTTGCCGAACTTGGCATACCCGTCGGGTGGGCCCCAGCTGTTGCTGATCACGTCGGCACCGTGTTCGCCCGCCCACTGCAGGGCACGTGCTTCCCGGTAGGGATCGACGACAGACAGGGCACGGCGCAGGGCCAGCTGCTCTGCGTCGGTCAATGCCTCCTCCAGCTTTTCCTCCACGGTGACAGGGATGACGCGGTCGAGCAGACGCACAGCCATCAGCCGGCACCCCGGCGCTACACCGCTGGTACCGATTGCCTGGTTCGAAGCGCCGACCGCGAGGCCCGCACAAGCGGTCCCGTGCGCATACTCCTTGGCCTTTTCAGCAGGCGGGCGCGGGTCGCCCGACAGATCGATTACGTTAAAGTGCTCGCCAGCCTGGCCTTCGAATGCCGCGTGATCGACGTCCGTGCCGTCGTCGATGATGGCAACGACGACATCGGGGCTGCCGCTGGAGATCTGCCAGGCCTCAAAGGCTTCGATTGCGTCTAGATGCCAGTGGCGTTCTGGGGTAGCAGCGTCCGGCTGCAGCACGGGGGTCCGATGCGCGTACTGCCGCAGAAAGTTGGGATGGGCAAAGACGGCGTGCTTCTCTTCGGCATACGCGTTGGCGATGGCTAGCGCATCGCCTGGTGATGCCGGCGTCACCCGGAGCAGATAGGCGCTGGGGAGCCAGGGGATCCGCTCCACCTCTTCAACGCCGTACTGGCGGTTCAGGGCCGCAATCTCCCGCTGGGACATGTTTGCCCGAAACTGCGCGATGAACCGGTCCGTGGCGATCCACGTGTCATCCGGGTTGAGTTCGTACACAAACGATGCGTGCTCCACATCAGCACGCTGGTTCAGCGCTCGAAATAGCGCTTCCTGCTGTTGCGGCGACCGGGTTTCGCCGGGCAGCTGGCGCAAGAGTACCTCACCGCCAGGCCAAAGATCCTCAACCGCAGGTGGGCGAAAGCCGGGTACATCGGTGCCCACGCCGGCGCGCGCCGCAGCGGTGTGGCTATCGATCCCCCTGAACTTGACAGCGATCAAGTCGTCGCGCCGCCTTATCGATACCGGCGCCCCGCTCACGTAGTAGTAGGTTTCAGGCTTTCCCAGCACGCCCGGGCGCCTCTCTTCGGGGCCTCTTCTGCCGCCGCGCCCCCTGCCGCGCAGCAGGAAGGCTCCGCCGCCCAGCAGCCCGACGACCAGGACCAAGATGAGGACACGCGGGTCTAGTCCTCCCCCGTCTTCATCCGGTGCTGGTGTCCGACTCGGGCGTGGCTCCGTCGGTCTTTGTACTTCACCACTTGGAGGAATGGGTATCGCATCCGTGGTCGTGGTATTGTTCCTCTCATCGCTCTCGGCGATCCAGTCGTCGGGATCCACCTCGATGGTGAAGCGATGTGCTCTGTTGCGCTGTTCGTCGGGGATCTGCATCCGGATTTCGACCGGCGATTCATCCCCAGGTTCCATCTCCGGCACCGGAAAGTAGTCACTCGACCAGCCCGTGCCGCGTTCCTCCGCGCGCACGGTGGTCTCCCCGGCATATCCGTCACCAACGTTGCGCACCTCTAGATACAGCACCAAGACCCGGTTGTCCTCGATGTCCCAGTCGAACACGGCCACCATCAAGTCTGGACGTCCTTCGCGCTCTTCCAGAACGGTGAAACCGTCTTCCAGTACGGCGACAGGCCCATCTTCGATGCCCACCCACACCGGTCGTGGTCCAGGCGGGGCTTCTGGATCGATGGCGATACGCGCCTCCAGCTCTCTCGAGTGGACGAATGTCACATACTGTACCTCCACCAGGTCGGGGATGAAGGTGTCAAACTCTGGCGTGAAGTTTTCCCCATAGATGGTCACCATCAGCTCTTCGCCTGGCCGGCCGCGGTCCGGTTCGATTCCTTCGATGTAGGGCTCCTCCACGACAGGCACCTGCGGGATGTAGATAGGTGGCGTCCACCTCTCGTTGTTGTCCCTGTTGGATTCGTCGGTGACCCACTGTCCCGAATCCACCTGCACCAAGAACACATGGTCGAATCCCCGTTGATCCTCCGGGATTTCCAACTCGATGGGAACCGTGGCGTCGTCACCTGGTTCCAGTGCTGGAACAGGGAATAGGGCACTCTCCCATCCGGTCTCCGGGTCCCCAGCCAAGGCTGCCGTCTTGCGAGCCTCCACGTCGCCCCTGTTGGCGACCACGATGTACAGCACCAGTCTTTGGCCGTCCTCTGAGAATTCCCACTGGTCGGCCGCCACTATGGAAAGGTCTGGCCCGCTCTCTGGCGGCGGTGATGGCGCTTCGTCCCAGAAATCGTTGCCAGGATAGGTCCACTTCCCCAGCTCTTCCAGCGTGGCGCTCTCGAACTCGATCCAGTCGTCAGTCGGGGCCCAGCCGGCCGCTGACGTCGCCCCAACGGAGCCGTAGCCTGGCAAGTTGATCGCGTGGGCCGAATAGTATGGATATTCCTGCTCTCTATGGGAAGCCAAGATTTCGAGGACGTACCAACCGCCACTGTCGGTCTGGGTGCGCGCAAGCTCGAAACCCTTGTCGGGGTACGGCTCCCAGGCAGCGCGAAGGACAATCGTAGCCCCTTCTAGGGGACGACTCTTGTCGCCAACGCTGCCTTGAAAGACCTGTCCTTGCAAGCGCCAGACGACATCTTCCTGCGCACCGTTCACAGTGGGCGCCGCAGCTAGGCAGATAGTGACCATCAGCAGGGAAACCACCAGGGCAGCAGATGCACACTTGAACAGGGGATAGTCCTTAGCGGAGTGTCTGCGCATGTTCTGCACCTCCTTAGTTCGGCAGAGGGCCAGTGTGACGCTGGCAGTCATGGTCTGAGCCATTCGCGGTGCGGAGGGTGCTACCAGCTGCCCCAAACTGCCCGCCTGTTACAAACAAAAGAGCCCGCGACAATCGAACGGTCGGCGGGCCTTGTCCTGCGATGTATGTGACCGGGGCGTGCTGACCGCCCGGTGATCGCCCAGAATTCATATGCGACTTGTCAAGCATGGCTAGATCGTTGTAGACACGTGTAGTATAGCGGAGGCTGCGAGCAACTCCAAACCTCTACAGCCGCGTGAAACCGGCGCGTAACCATCCTCCCACCAGCGAGCACCAGCAGGCAAAGCGCCTCCCGGCTAGCCCACTTGTACCACCGTCTGAACCGGGCGCCTGTCTGGGCCTCCACACTGGCCCCTTTCCTGGTGAAGAAGGCGCCGCAGGTGCATCGGGTGACGGAGCACGATGGACCACTTGGCCAGTGCCACCGTGCCCTAGCTTCCCGGAAGCTCATCCGCTAGCTCTTGGTGTCTTTGTGCCTTGGTGGTAGAATGACTCGCGCTCTGGCAACGGAAACCAGGAGGGAAACACATGGCAGCAGCGCCGGATGTCAGCCAATTGCTCAGCGATCTGATCGCCCTGCCCAGTGTGAATCCGGAGCACAGCACAGAATGCACGGGCCATCCGTACGGCGAACGCCTCGTTGCGGACTATGTGCATAGCTATTTCGAACCGTTCGGCGTGCGCATCGAGCGCCAGCGCGTCTCGCCAGAGCGGGACAACGTGCTGGTTCATGTCCCGGGGGCGGATGCTTCGGCCCCGCCTGTTCTGCTCGAAGCGCACATGGACACCGTCGACGTCCAAGGCATGGAGGATCCCTTCGTGCCGCGCGTGGAGAGTGGGCGAGTGTACGGCCGCGGAGCCAGCGACACCAAAGGCTCTCTGGCAGCGATGATGATGGCGGTGCGCGGGTTGCTTGCGGAAGGGGCTGTCCTGCCTCGGGGCTGCGTGCTGGCGGCAACGGCGGATGAGGAGTTTGGCATGACCGGCGCGCACCAGCTGGTGGCATCTGGCAGGGCTTTTTCCTCCGCTATCGTGGGCGAACCGACGGCGCTGAAGATCGTCTCCGCGCACGACGGCCAGATGTACGTCAAAATCGCCGCCCGTGGTCAGGCCGCTCACACTTCGAATCCACAGCATGGTGTGAATGCTATCTACGTCATGAACGACGTGATCACCGTGCTGCGGCAGCGGGCGGGTGCCGCTTACCCCCAACGTCGGCATCCTCTGTGCGGTTCGCCAAAGCTGACGGTGTCCATCATCCGCGGTGGCGTGTCGGAGCACATCGTGCCTGACTTGTGCGAGATGACCATCGACTTTCGGGTGATCCCCGGCGAAACCTGCCAGCAGGTGCTGCAGGAGGTCAAGCGCTGGCTGGCAGAGGATCCGGACAGCGCGATCCTACAGCGAATCGACTTCGCGGTGCCCCACAAGGCCGTTCCGCCCATCGATACGCCGGTCGAGCATCCGCTAGTACAGGGCCTGCACTGGGCGGCGGAGAGCGTGCTCGGTGAGGCCGAAATCGCCGGCGTTGCCTACAATACCGACGCCAGCCACTACGGCGCTGCCGGCATACCGTGCGTCGTGTTTGGCCCAGGCGACATCGCCCAGGCCCACAGTCCGAAAGAGTATGTGGAGATCGAAGAGCTTACTGCGGCGGTAGAGATTCTCCGGCTCTTTCTGCGGGAGGATGCGAGTATATGAGCAAGCTAACCCTGATGGCGGTGTTCGCCCATCCTGATGATGAGGCTTTTGCCGTTGGCGGCACACTGGCCAAGTACGCTGCCCAGGCATGCGATGTGTACCTCGTGAGTGCTACGCGCGGAGAGTTGGGTGAGATCCGCGACTCAGACCTGGCCACCGCCGCCAACCTGCCCTTCGTGCGCGAGCAGGAGCTGCGCTGCGCGTGCGAAGTGTACGGCATCCATCCACCGCGCTTCCTGGACTATGTGGACGGGCAGTTAGCGATTGTCCATCAAGGCCAGGCAGTGGGCAAACTGGTCCGTCTGATCCGAGAACTGCGGCCGCAGGTTCTGCTCACGTTTGGGCCAGATGGCGTCTATGGTCACTACGACCACATCGCCGCCCATCGCTGGACAACGATAGCCTTTGGTTTGGCCGCCGATGAGAGCTGTTTCCCCGATCAGATCGCTGGCGCATGTGCTCCGCACCAGGTCAGCAAACTGTACTACCAGGTGCTCCCGCGCGACATGCTCACCGCCATGTCTCAGAACGGCAGGCCAGCCTCCGTGATGATGGACGGTGTACCTTTCGCCATGGTCGGCTACTCCGGCGACCAGATCACTACGGTGATTGACATCGGCGAGCATCTGCAGACCAAGCTGCGCGGTCTCCAGTGCCACGCCACGCAGATCGATTGGAGCAACATCCCGTATGAGCTCGGTCAGATGATGGACAATCCCATGTTCGTCAAGGAAACGTTCCTGTTGGCCCGTTCCATCGTTGGCTGGCCCGACGAGTTGGAGACCGACCTGTTCCGCGGGGTTGGCTAGCCCTGGGCCCCTGCTCGCGTGGGCCGAAAGTGCTCGGCTCCTACACCTGATAACCAAATCCGGTGGGCGGGATGCCAGGTCAGGGGACGCAGTCCCTGGCCCAGTCCCAACAGCGGCTCCCGGTGCTCATTGGGAGCCAAATCTCCGGTCCACAAGCGGGCTCTGCCGGTTCCAGACAGGGCATTCACCGGCCGGCACCCTTTGCCAGCAAGAGGCACTCATGGTGATGAAACTGACCATTCCCCAGCCAGCATCCGCAGGCCTTCTTCTCTCCTACAAGTGCAACAGCCGCTGCCGGCACTGCCTCTATGCCTGCTCGCCCGGCTGGAAAGCGGACTGGCTGTCGGCGCACGATGCCGAGGTTGTCTTGGAGCAGCTGGCGCGCAGTCTGCGCGGCGCGGGCAGTGCGTACGGGGCTGTGGGCGTCAACGAGGGACTCCATTTCACCGGTGGCGAGCCCTTCCTCAACTTTGATCTGCTGCTGCAAGTGACCAAGACTGCCCGCCAGCTGGGCATCCGCGCCACCTTCGTCGAAACCAATTGCGCTTGGTGTACCAGCGACGAGGTGACAAGCCATAAACTGACACAGCTCAAGCAAGCAGGGCTGGAAGGCATCCTCATCAGCGCCAATCCCTTTATCAACGAGTACGTGCCCTTTGAACGCACGCAGCGGGGGCTCAGGATCAGTCAGGCAGTGTTCCCCGGCAGTGTGATGTTGTACCAGCGTTCCTTCTACGAGCAGTTTCGCAACATGGGGCTACAGGGCACGCTGCCATTCGACGAATATCTGCAGAGGGCCGGCCATGGCCTGTACCAGGCCGAACTCCTGCCTGGCGGCAGGGTTGCCTACAGTCTGGGGCATCTGTTCCACAAGCATCCGGCCAGGCATTTCTTCCCCACGTCCTGCCGGCGCGAGCTGATCCGTGACTGGCACATCCACGTGGACAACTACTGCAACTTTGTGCCAGGTTATTGCGCGGGCATCTCGCTGGGCGACGCACGCCACCTGGAAGCGCTCTGCGAAGGGATCAACCTGCAGGAGCGGCCCGTGCTGCGGGCCCTGTTGACGAGCTTGGAGGAGCTGTACGAGCTGGGGCACGAGTTCGGCTACCAGGAGCTGGATGGCTATGTTTCGAAATGCCATCTCTGTGTCGACATAAGACGGCAGCTGGCCAAGGTGGGGGAATTCACGGAGCTGAAGCCGCTACAGTTCTACGGACAGCTGGAGGATTGACAGGTGGAAAGCTCCGCAGACGACGAACGAGACATAGATGAGGCCTCAGAGCGCACAGTGAGGACTGCTGAGTAGCGTTCGCGTCCGTGTGGCTTGTGCCGGGGCTACGCCCCGCTTTCGTGCCCGACCCCTCTTGCCGGCAAAAACCAGACAAATGGCACGCCCAGAAGCGCGACAACCGCGCTGGCCGCAAAGGCCCAGCGCAGGCCGAACAGGTCTCCTAGGGCCCCCGCAACCACCGCCATCACCGAACCAGTCACAAAGGTCAGGGCCATGTAGATGCCGTTGGCCAGTGATGGATTCTGGGGAAAACTCTCCTGAGTCAGGGCCATGAGCGTCGGCGCGATGGAGAAGGCGGTCAGGCCAAGCGGGAGCAGCGCGAGGAAGCGAATCCAGCTGTCGGTTGCCACGAAAAGCAACATGACAAGCGGTGATGTCAGAAGCGAAGCCGCAAGCACCGGCCGGCGGCCCAGCCGGTCGCTCAGCGAACCGCCTGCGAGCGCGCCCAGGGTACCTGCTGCCTCTAGCACAGTGAGCGAGGCGCCGGCCAGCCACAGATCGACCCCCTCTTCGCTCAGGAAGGTTGGCAGGTATGTGGTCAGTGCCTGGAAGAGGAAGGCACGCGACACGATGATACCCAGCAAGGGAACCATGAATCGGCCCATGCCGCGCATTGCCTGCTGCCAGGACAGATCGTGCTGCTGACGCGACGGCTGGAAGGGCACCTCTCGCAGCCGCACGTACAGCAGGACCGATCCCAACCACCCCGCGACCATCAGCCAGGGCGTACGGGCCACACCGAGCAACCTGATCGCGCTGACGATCACAATCGGACCCAGAGCGCGCCCTAGCTCGGCGCCGAACATCCAGAAACTCATCCCCCGTCCAAGCCTGTGGCCAGAGAGTTTCCCCGCTGCTACTGACAGGATGGCGTGAAAGTTCGCCGAGCTCAGGCCAGCGACCGTCAGAAGGAGGATCAACGCCGTATAGTTTGGCGCGATCCCCACCAGACTCATCACTGTGGCCGTCACAGCGGGTGCCAGGATCCCCAGGAACCGCAGGTTGACACGGTCAGCTAGATGGCCAATGACCGGCTGCAGCAGCGAAGGCCCCTGCAGAAAGACCCTCAGCAGTCCAGCCTCGGTCTTGGACAGCGACAGGTTCGTGATCAGGACCGGCAGCAGCGGGGGCAGGAAGCCAGTGAACGCATCGTGCACCGTGTGCCCGGCAGCGATGGTCAGCACGCGGCCTGTCTGAAAGTACTGCCCCTGCGCCATCAGTTGGCTGGCGTCGGGTGGGGTCTCTGTGGCGTCCTGCGTGATCTCGGTGTTCTGTTCAGAACTGGTTATGATGGTATTCTCCCGAATGGTGGACGCACTCGCTGCTGCCAGCGCTTCCGCTACTGGGTGCTGGCTGCAGAACGCCGCACCGGCAACAGGAAAAGCAGCGGCGTTCCCAGCAGGAAGATGGCTGCACTGGCGGAAAAGGCACGATGCAAGCCCACTCGGTCCGCAAGAGCTCCCACCGCCACGGTTGCCAGGGAACGCATTAGGAACATCAGCGCTAGGTACAGGCTGGTGGCCAAGGCGGGGTTTTGCGCACCGCTCTCTTGCACCAAAGCCATGGCCACAGGGTCAAAGGCTACTGCGACAAAGCCCAGCGCCAGCAAGATCAGGAATTGTCCCGCGCCGTCGAGCCTCAGGAACACCAACAGCAGCAGTGGCGTCAGCGACGTCGAACCCAACATGATTGCACGTCGTCCCAGTCGGTCGCTCAGGTAGCCTCCCACCAGAACACCCGCTGAGCCGGCTGCCTGGTACACCGTCAGAGATGCCCCCGCCAGCCACAGACTGGCTCCCCTTTCGCTGAGAAAGGTGGGCAGGTAGCTGCCCAATGCCGACTGGGCGAAGGCACGCGTCGCTGCCACCCCAAGCAGCGGCAGCAAGACGCGATGTAGCTGGCTCAAAGCCTGGCGCCAGGGCAGGCCATGCGCGGACTGAACGACTCGTTGTGGAATGTCTCGCAGGCGCAAGAACAGCGCAACGGTGCCCAGCATGCCGAACATCATCAGAGACGGCGTGGCTCGAGGACCAAACCGGTCGACGACGCTGACAAGGAGCAGTGGGCCCAGGGTGAATCCCAGCTCACCGCCGAGGATCCACAGGCCCATGCCGCGCCCCATGTTCTTCGATCCGGCCAGCTCGCCAGCCAGTGCTGGAGCAATCGCGTGAAAGGCGACAGTGCTGGTGCCACCAAGAACCAGAAGGACTGCCAGCGCGGTGTAGCTCGGTGCCACGCCCAGCAGGCTGAACATCACCGCCGTGACTGCAGGTGTTAGGACGAGCACCCCACGCAGATTGAAGCGGTCGGCCAGGTGTCCCATGGCCGGCTGTGCAAGGGATGGGGCCTGCCTGATCAAGCTCAGCAAGCCAGCCTCTGTCTTGCTCAATCCCAGGTTGGCGATGAACAGCGGCAGCAAGGCAGGCAAGAACGAGGGGTACATGTCGTTGGCCAGGTGTCCAAGTGTGATAGTGAGTACCCTGCGCTGCTGGAACTCTTGCCCATCCGCCTTGTCACGCAAGGAGCGGGGTTCCTGTTCGGTGATGGATGTGATTCTGCCCTCCCAAAGTCTGTGCCATGGACAGGCACATGCGCTTTAGCCCTGGAATGCGTCGGCAGAGTATAACCACTTGCCTCGCTCGCCGCAAGTTGCCCTCCCGGTTCCGGAGTGTGCTGGACCGAGGGCAGAGGTAGCTTGTCGGAGGCTGGGATCCACGCGCCAAAACGCTGTGAGCGCGCAGACGACAGCTCCGCATGCTGGCTGGCAATCGATTCGGCGACCTTGTGGTCGCTCTAAAGGCCGCTTCCCACTGTGCTTTGGTCTCTCTATCCGTTTCCAGTATACTACTCACACAGTGGCACTGGAGGCTCGAGGTGCACTGGTACTTGCCCATTTCAAGGAGGTTCGATGATTGGCCCTTCGACTCAGTGGATGCTAGATGAGGACATTCTGCGTTGCCCCTCCTGCGTGAGCGGTCCCGATCGTGATCCACAGAAGGAAGACCCCGGCCGGCTCGATGTCGTGAAAGACAAATGGCTCGTGTGCTGCGACTGCGGCCGGAAGTATCCGGTCGAAGACGACATACCGCAGATGTTGATCGAAATCGGGGACAAGCACCGCAACACGCCCATCGAAGAGCTGGAGTGAGCCGGCTGTGGCCCAGACATGGCACAGACTGCAGCATGCGCTGTGGGTCGCTGCTCTGCTGTCGCTTGCCTTTCTGGCAGCTGCGACAAGTGCCCGCGCCGACCAAGGGATCCAGATCCTGGACAGTGCATACGAGGTGCAGTTCTCCAAAAGCATCCAATTCCGTCTGCAAGTCGAGACCGAGAACGAAATCACCTCAGTGACTCTTTACTACCGGCGACCCGGTGAGGGACTTACCGTGAAGGTTCCCATCGAGGTTTCTTACGGACAGGATACCTTCTCGCACACCTGGGAGCTGGAACCAGGGGAACTGCCGCTAGGTTCACAGATCGAGCATGAGTGGCGCATCGCGGACGCCGCAGGGAATGAACTGACAACCCTGCCTGTCATTCTCAACTATGAGGATGACCGCTTCTCCTGGGACGTGATACAGCACGACCACATCATCCTCTTCTGGTACGGCTCGCGAGAGGACGAGGCCCGCCGCCTGGTGGGCTACGCTGACAGCACACTTGCCCGTCTGCAGGATGAGATGGGGGTCATGTTGGATCAGCCGGTGCGCATCTACGTCTACCGCAACAAGACGGACATGAGCCTGGCCCTACCCCGGACCAGCGAGGCGTACGACGACCGGATCCTCACTCTGGGTGTGGTCGTCGACGAAGCCACCCTCCTGCTGCTAGGCTCCCAGCGTGACGTTGAAGGCACCATTGCCCATGAACTGTCGCACATCGTGGTAGGCTTGGCCACCGATAATCCCTATTCGTCTCTGCCCCGTTGGCTGGACGAGGGGCTTGCGATGTACGCCGAGGGGGAGCTTCCATCTGCGAACCGCAGATCCTTGGAGCGTGCGGTCCAGCGCGATCAGTTGATTTCGGTGCGCTCTCTGTCGGGCTATACTGGCGATCCCAGTCAGGTCGATCTCTTCTACGGCGAGGTTTACAGCCTGGTGGAGTATCTGCTGGACACATACGGTAAGGCAAAGATGGCACGGCTGTTGGATGCTCTTGCTGGCGGCATCACGCAGGAAGAGGCACTGCAGCGCGCATACGAGTTTGATCTCGACGAGCTGGATGCGCAGTGGCGCCGGAGCCTTGGGCTGCAGCCACGAGGGACGTCCACGCCGGGCACGCCGGTGGCTGCGCCGGAAGCGCAGCGTCCGCGCGTTCCGTGTACGGTTGCATTCCTGGGCGCGCTTCTGGCTGGTGCGGTGGGTGCTTACGGGGGGAAGCGTGCCCGAGCTTCCTGAGGTGGAGACGCTGGCGCGAGACCTGCGGCGGTTGCTGCGCAACGCTGAGATCAGCAGGGTCGAGGCCCGTTGGGCTCGAACGGTGGCCGTGCCCGGTGCCGACGAACTTACCAAGCGATTGCCCGGTCACAAGATCCTGGATGTGCATCGAAGGGGCAAGTTCCTGATTCTTTCGCTATCCGGCCCAAGCTACCTGATGATCCACCTGCGCATGAGCGGGCAGCTGCGGGTCGAGCCGGGGATGTGCGAACCGGATCCATATGCGCGGCTGATACTTCACCTGGCCGACGGCCGGCAACTCATCTTCTCCGACACGCGCAAGTTTGGGCGTGTCTATTGGACGATGGATCCTGACCTGGTTCTGGGGAGTCTCGGTCCGGAGCCCTTGGCCCAGGACTTGACGCTGGATGCTTTCGCGACCCTGCTTTCCAGCCGCAGAGGAATGATCAAGCCCCTATTGCTCAATCAGGGGTTTCTGGCCGGACTGGGCAACATATACACGGATGAAGCGCTGTTCCTGGCAGGTCTACATCCTCGGCGCAAGGCGAACACGCTCTCCCATTCGGAGGTCGAGCGCCTGTATGGCGCGATCCGTCAGGTCCTGCGCCAAGCCATCGCCGGGCGGGGTACGACACTGGCGGACGAACGCTATCTCGACGCCGAGGGCTCACCAGGGAGCTACGGTGAGCGCCTGTGTGTGTACCGCCGTGCTGGGGAGCCCTGTGCGCGCTGCGGTGTACCTCTCGAGCGCATCGTGGTCGCCGGGCGTGGGACCCACATCTGCCCCAACTGTCAAAACCCGTGATCAGTTGGCGACATGCGGTTGGGACTCCCGACGGGTAAAACGCCGAGAGTGATGAACCACCCACTGCCAACTGCGGACTGGCGACCGGCCACTGGTAACTGGGGAAAGACCGTGCCCTTCAGCGAGGAGCGGCAGTTCCGCATTCTGGTGATCAACCCTGGCTCCACATCGACGAAGCTGGCGGTGTTCGAGGGTGGGACACCCATCCACAGCCAGACCATCGCGCACTCTCACACACAGCTGGCCACCTTCCCTCGCATCTGGGACCAGTATCACCTTCGCCGGGACGTCGTGCTATCTTTCCTGGCCCGAAATGGTGTTGCTGTGGATTCGCTCGATGCTGTGGTGGCACGGGGTGGCATCCTGCGGCCCCTGGCCAGCGGAACCTATGTGATCAATGAGCGCATGCTGCAGGAACTGCGCGAGCCGGAGAAGGAGCGAGATCACGTCGTCAATCTGGCAGCGCAGATTGCGCACGAGATCGCGCGGCAGGGAAACCTTGCGGCATTCGTGGTGGATCCGGTCTGTGTGGATGAGCTGGAGCCCCTCGCGCGCGTATCGGGACTACCGGAGATAGAGCGCAGGAGCCTCTCTCACGCACTCAGTTTGAAGAGCGCAGCCCGGCGTGCGGCACGGGACCTCGGGCGTCAATACGCCGAGATCAATCTGGTCGTCGTGCACATGGGTGGGGGCATCAGCGTGAGTGCGCACCGCAATGGCAGGATGGTTGACGTCAACCAAGCGCTGGATGGCACCGGCCCATTCTCTCCGGAGAGGGTCGGTGGTCTGCCGTTTGGAGACGTGTTGCGGCTAGCGTTCTCTGGAGAGTACACGTACCAACAGCTCTTCCGGCGCTGTACCAGGCATGGCGGGCTGCTGGCCCATCTTGGTACGAACGATGCTCTCGAAGTGGAGAGGCGCATAGCGCAAGGGGACGAGCACGCACGCCTGATCTACGAAGCAATGGCCTATCAGATCGCCAAGGAGATCGGCCTGATGTCCACAGTGCTAAAGGGTCGGGTAGACAGTGTCGTGTTGACTGGCAACTTGGCGCATTCATCGATGTTGGTATCTTGGATTCGTGAACGGGTGGAGTGGATCGCCCCTGTGCTGGTGTACCCCGGCCAAGACGAAATGCAGGCCTTGGCTCAGGGTGTGCTGCGCGTGCTGCGCGGGGAGGAGGATGCAAAGCAGTACTGATGCAGATTACCGTCAAATTGCTCGCGGCCTTGCGCAGATACCGGCCCGATGTGCCTCGTGGCCAGGCGCTGTCTCTGGATGTCCCGGCCGGCACAACTGTTCACGAGGTCGTGCAGCAACTGGGAATCCCCGATAACGTGCCACTGGTTGCCATGGTAAACAGTGGCGTGTGCAGACTGGATCATGTGTTGGTCGAGGGCGACAAGCTCGCTCTCTTTCCTCCCGTGGCGGGTGGGTGAAAGGAGGCTTCGATGAGGGACGCTGGGTCTCGTCTGCGGCAACTGGCGGTGCGAACGCTGGATGGGCGCGGCGCGGAGCTTCTCGTGGTGCCAGTGGCTGCCATAGAAGAAGTTGCCGGGGAAGTGGGCCTCTCCCGGCGCGAGGTGGAGATCGCCGCCCTGCAGGAGCGTTTGCTGCCGGTTCGCTATTGTCGCAACTTGGGCACGGTCGGCTGGGAAGGCCAGATTGCCCTTTTGCAGTCGACCGTTGGCATTGTTGGAGTTGGTGGACTCGGGGGCTGGATTGTCGAAGGCCTGGCACGCATGGGCATTGGACGGCTGATCCTCGTCGATAGTGATGTGTTCCAGGGCGATAACCTGAATCGTCAAGCGTTTTGCACAGAGTGCAATCTGGGGCAGCCCAAGGTGGAGGCTGCTCGAGAACGCGTTGCGCAGGTCAATGCCGCCGTCAGAGTGCTGGCCCACCAGGTGCGGGTGGACGCGGCGCAGATGTTGGCAATGCTCCGTGAGGCGGACGTGATCGTCGACGCTTTGGATGCCTTGCCGGCGCGACTTGCGCTCCAGCGCGCGGCGCAGGAGCTGTCGGTGCCGCTGGTGCACGGCGCGATTGCTGGTTTCGTTGGTCAGGTGATGACCATACTCCCGGGAGACCCAGGGATTGTGGGTCTGTACGGTGACCGCCCGGTTCCCGAACAGGGCATCGAAGCGCAATGGGGCAATCCAGCCGCCACGCCGATGATGATCGCTGCTTGGCAGATCCAGGAAGTGGTCAAGCTGCTCACCGGTCGTGGCGAACCACTTAGCCGGCGCATGCTGTTCATGGATAGCGAGACGGGACTGATCGACATTCTGTACGTGTGATGGTATCGCAACCTAGAGCGGGGAGTGCTGATCGATTCTGCTCCGTTGAGCCCTCCTGCAACCTTCCTGGTTTCGCGACCGCTGGTCCGATTCTCCGCCGGGAGTGACCGAATCACTCCCGGTTTCTCTGCAATTC